>CAMJHP010000011.1 GCA_946405575.1 uncultured Bacteroidales bacterium
TGCACCGCATCCCTGAAGTCTACAGACTTCGGACACACTGGTTGAAACACTACCCGGCCTTGCCGATTCAGCTCATCTTGAATCAGTTGACCAATGTGTACATCTTTCATTGTAAAGTTCATAGTTTCAATTTTTTTAATCAAATTGCAAATTTAGAATGACGCGGAAAAAGAAAGCAAAAAAACAATAAAAAACTCAATCAAATATAATCAAAGAATTGAATGTTTATATATTTGACAATCAAAGTATAATTTAAAATATACAAAATAATCAAATTCCTTGCAGGAATTTTGATTAGATTCTTTAATTTCTCTACATCTTTATGATTTCCATTCTTTTAGATAGCCATGTAACACAATCTGCAAATTCGATTTGTTGCTGAAGATTTCATGCAGTTTAAGTGATCGGGTCCACACTGCCTGATAGGTCTTACCTGTCAAAGCTGCAGCCTGTACCTCAGTGATACCAAGAACATATAAGCAGCAATAGACCACATCGGAACGATTCATTCGAGGAAACATCTCCATAATACGTACAGAAAACTTTGGAAAAACGGAATCCACCGCATTGACCAACATAGTCATCTGATTGTCAGAAAGCACTAATTCAGGGTAGGAAGAAAAAGCTTTCACGCTAGCCTCTTTTACCTTAAGAATCCTTTTACAAATCGGAGTTTCATAGAGTGTCTCCAATTTCTTGTCGAACGACAATTTCTGAAAATCAGGATTAGAAATCACGCTGTCCAACTTCAACTGCAACGCTTTGATGGTCTCCTCTTTCTGTTGAGAGGCACTTTTCACCGACTCAATTTCATCCTCAAGTGTAGCCTGAATCTTTTCACGCGCCTCAATTTCTTTTTTATGCCAACGTTTACGCCTTACAAAAACAAAACTTACAATGAAAAGCAGAGCTATGAGCAGCAACACACAAAAGATGACAAAAAGGAGTATGTCTTTATGCTTTGCATTCTGGCTATCAACCATAAAATCCTCAAACATAGATTCCATCTTGGCCCTATCGCTACTCCGTCCAAAGTGTTGCAAATAAGCATCTGCCAATAGTTCACCGTAATACCCCGCCTTAATAGTATCTCCTAAAATATTGGAGATCTGTACAATACGAGAAAAAGACTTCAAGGTTTGGCGAGGCAACAAAGGATAGCTCCTTTCAAAGTTGTACAATGCCGAATCGTATTCATAATCCTCATAGTAGAAATAACCCAATGAAAAACGCACCTGTCGTTTCAACCATATACTATTGGTTTCTTGCAAAGTATGATGCAGCAAGGCCAGCGAAGCCGTTTTCTCATTGGCATTGTACAAATCCAAAGCCCGATGGATGATGCTACAGAAATTCTGAAAGATATTGTCAGTCTTCAAACGCTCATGGATGCTATCTGATTTTTTATAGTAATACATAGAGTTCACCTTGTCGCCTTGCGCCAAAATGACATCTCCCATTAACTCATAATTGGACGCCATCCCTTTTGCATCACACTCCTTCTTGAAACACTCGCTGGATCGTTCCAAACATTCCAACGCAGTACTCCAAGCATCATAAGTATAGAGGAACCACGCCAATCGGTCATAAATCAAAGCAGTAAAATGTTCATATTGTGCATTATTCTCCAAAGTCGAAAAAACAGAACGCTCACCTTTTATGCCTTCCATAATCCACAAAGCCTCTAGAAAATCGCTAAACGCCTGGACATATTGCTTGGTTTCAATCTCTTCCATCAGTGCCTTATAATAATAGGCTTGGGCTTTCTGAAAACTCAAATCCTTATTGTGTCGGGAGTAGTCACGACCAGGCAAGACCGAATCGTATAGGTGGATCGCCGCCATAATCGAAACGCTGTCAGGTAAAGAATCCTTGAGGGCAAAGATGTTGTCTATTTTCGGCCAATTGGAAGTCAAAACTTCGTATTCCGCATTTTTGTTGGAGAAACACGCAGATAAAAAAAACAAAAAGGAACAATATAGGATTTTTTTCATTACACAATATCAATTTGTTAGGTGCAAAATTAGAAAAAGATGCCTACTTGCAAAAAGATTGGGTAAAAAAAACACGCGGCTATGGAAAATAATTCCATAGCCACGCGACATAATTATAAAATATCTGAATTTCTTTATTTGCCAAGCAGTTCCTTAATACCACCAAGCGACCCCAACAAATTGGAAGCTTCATAAGGCAAATACACGGTTTTATTCTGTTGACCTCCAGCAACTTCCTTAAGCGTCTCGATGTATTTGACTGCCAACAAGTAGTTGACAGGATCCGCACCACGGTCAGCAACTGCTTCGGAAATATTGCGAATAGCGGCAGCTTCAGCCTCGGCTTGAAGCACCTTAGCTTTAGCCTCACCTTCAGCCTTCAGGATGTTGGCCTGTTTCTCAGCCTCAGCCGCATTGATTTCCGCCTGCTTCTCACCTTCTGAATTCAATATTTGTGCCTGCTTCTCACCTTCGGCCTTCAATATTTCAGCACGACGGTTACGCTCCGCCTGCATCTGAAGTTCCATCGTCCGACGAATGCTTTCAGGCGGAGTGATATCTTGCAATTCAACGCGATTCACTTTCACACCCCACTTGTTGGTAGCATCATCAAGCACATTACGAAGTTTAGAATTTATAGTGTCACGCGAAGTCAAAGTTTCATCAAGTTCCATTTCACCAACCACATTACGGAGCGTAGTTTGCGTCAGTTTCTCTATGGCAACAGGAAGATTCTGAATCTCATAGACCGCTTTCATTGGGTCAACAATTTGGAAATAAAGCAAGGCATTGATTTCTGTCATCACATTATCCTTCGTGATAACACTCTGTTTGTCAAAATCATACACCTGTTCACGCATATCAATGCGAGAAGTACGCGTCATAGCACCATTCTGGCGTCGAACAATGGTTTCTTTGGCTTGCTCAACGATAGGTAAAATGACATTAATACCCGCATTCAATGTGCGGTTATACTTACCTAAACGTTCGACAATCATTGTTTCCGACTGGGAAACAATCTTGATTCCCCTTAGGATGTAAAACACCACGAGAACCACTAATACAATAAGGACATAATTCATAATGTTGATTGTTTATTGAACTGATATGTTATTTCACAATTTCATAGTTTTAAGGCTGATACAGGATTAAAGAACTCACATCAAATCCTAATTACAACTTCTAACAGTAACAATGATGCTGTCCAACTTAATAATCTCGACCGACTGACCCTTTTCAATGACTGAACCATCTACAGAAACCGCTTTCCAATCATCGCCGTCAATGGCAACACGTCCGGTATGGTGTTCGGAATCGACACGTTCCGACACCACCCCTTTTCGTCCAATGATGGCATCAGCATTAGTCTTCACATCCTTAGACCTTTTTTCAAGGAAACGCATCACAATGGGCCTGAGGAAAACGAAAGTAAGCAGCGACACGACGGCAAAGATAACAATTTGCCATGTGATGTTGGCACCCAGTCCTGTGGCCAAAGCCGACAGGGTAGCCCCAACAGCGAAGCAGATAGACCCGAAACCTGCTGTGCAGATTTCAACAATTACGAGAATGATTGCGACAATAAGCCAAATTTGATATGCTTGCATAGCTATTTGTTTTTACGTTGCAAATATACTCTATTTCTGTTTACAAAAAAAAGGTTGCAAGATTGCAACCTTTCATTCCATAGTTTAAATCCACTTCACAAGTGGGAAATCTTGTCGATGTGGCAGCATCTCATTAGTGGGATAGACACGGAAAGTGAAATTGTATACTCCAGCATGCGTAATAGGAACTTTGATATAGTATTTCACCCAACCATCGCCAGAGTCAACGAGTTTCATCTTGTCGACTTCAGTGATTTCATCGACCACATCATTGCTCTTACTGCCAAACAGCAACTCGATGGCCAAATCGCCAGGTTCGAGGTCGGGTGTGAGCAGCGTGATTTCGGCAATGAACTGTTCACCAAAGGTCAACGGACGCACATCAGTGTCAGGCAAAATCAACGACTTTACCTCCACCTTATCCCAATTGTTGCGTACGCGCGTCTTCCATGCATTAATCTCGAAGGCCTTTTGATAACGGTTGGCTCGCATCCAGTGGGTCCGCTCGATCAACTTGTTGTAGTACTTCTCAAAATAGTCGTCCATCATACGTTTCATAGTGAAACGCGGTGAAATCTCGTTCAAGCATTTCTTTATGGCAGCCACCCATCCAGTAGGGACTTCATGCACATTGCGGGCATAATAGAGAGGAACTATCTCATTTTCAAGCGTATTGTAAATCGTCTCAGCATCCATCTCGTCCTGATAACGCTGATCCTGGTAGGTCCGTTTCTCCTGAATAGCCCAGCCAGCATCGGGGCGATATCCTTCTGCCCACCAGCCATCCAAGACAGAGAAGTTGAGTACACCGTTCATTACAGCTTTCTCCCCACTTGTTCCTGAAGCTTCAAGAGGACGTGTTGGCGTGTTAAGCCACACATCCACGCCACTAGTCAATCGGCTGCCGAGTTCCATATCATAGTTGCTGATAAATAGAATCTTACCGATAAACTCAGGACGACGTGAGATGTCGATAATCATCTTGATGAGGTCTTGGCCTGCCTTGTCATTGGGGTGAGCTTTACCAGCAAAGAGGAAGATAACGGGGCGCTTCGGGTCGTTGACCAACTGCGACAACCGCTCCAAGTTGCCAAACAGCAAATGGGCGCGCTTGTATGTGGCAAAACGACGAGCAAAGCCAACGATTAAGGCGTTCTCGTTCAGGTTACTAGTGGTTTGCATTATCAGCTTCGGGCTTTCCTGACGCTGACGCATATCCTCCTTAATCTTCTCTGAGAGATAGGCTATCAACTCGTGCTTCAGCTGTTTGCGGATGTTCCATATGGTGTCATCCGGCACCTCGTTGATATGCCCCCACATCTTTACATCCGACTGGTTTCCAATATAATCCGACCCAAAGGTCTCTTTGTATAGACACTGCCACAGGCGATTGCTCCATGTGGGCAGATGCACACCATTGGTGACGTATCCGATGTGGTTCTCCTCGGCAAAATAGCCAGGCCACAGCGGCTGGAACATCTCCCTCGACACACGACCATGAATCTTACTTACACCATTCACCTCCTGACTGAGGTTGGTGGCCAACACACTCATCGAGAACTTCTCATTCGGGTTGTTGGGGTTGAAACGGCCCAAGCCCATAAAACGTTCCCAACTGATGTTCATACGGTTGGCATAATGCGGCATATAGGTACGGATAAGATGCTCCTCAAAGGCATCGTGTCCTGCAGGCACAGGAGTGTGTGTCGTAAACAAGGTGGAAGCCCTGACCAACTCAAGTGCCACATCAAAGTCAAGGTTATGCTTGTTGATGTAAACGCGCAGACGCTCCAAACCGCTGAAAGCAGCATGACCTTCGTTGCAGTGATAAATCGTAGGTTTGAGGCCCAAAGCTTCGAGCAAGCGAATGCCTCCCACTCCAAGGAACATCTCCTGCTTAATACGCATTTCGCTGTCGCCTCCATAGAGTCGACTCGTGATACCGCGATCCTCAGGCAAGTTCTCTTCGATGTCAGTGTCGAGGAGGTACAATCCTACCCTTCCCACGTTGACACGCCAAGCTTTGGCATACACCGAACGTCCTGGGAAGGCAATACTCACCATCACCCAGTCACCGTTTTCATTACGAACAGGCTGCAACGGCAGTTGAGAAAACTTCTGCGGGATATATTCGGCTCTTTGTTCGCCCGAAACGGTAATTTCCTGAGTGAAATAACCATAACGGTACAATAGTCCAATACCCACCATATTTGCATTGGAATCTGATGCCTGCTTCATATAGTCACCAGCCAATATACCGAGTCCTCCAGAATAAATCTTCAGGCTCTTCATCAAGCCATATTCCATGCTAAAATAGGCAATGAGATCCTTTTGTTGTGTCGGCTGCGCCAAATATTGCTTGAACTGGTCGTACACCTTATTCAATCGATTCACAAAGTCCTCGTTGTTTTCCAAGTCCTTGATTTGCTCAACGGAAAGGCCCTCCATCAAAGCCACAGGGTTTTGCTCAGTAGCCTTCCATGCCAAAGGATCGATAGACTCAAAAAGCTCAATGGCATCCACATTCCAGCACCACCAGATATTGCGTGATAGTTCCTCTAACTTGCGCATTTCCTCCGAATAGACAGGCTTCACCAAAACCTTCTTCCAACTCGGGGAATCTTTCTTTTGGTAAACCACCTCATGCAACAGTTCGGCATAAGGCACTGGTTCCATCATATAATGGCGACCACCCGATTTCTCGAGTGCAATATCCCAAGCTTTCTGATAGCTGACGATAATGTCTTTCCACAGCAACTTGTTAGCCACCTGCAAGGCCGATTCCGAGGTCTCGGCCATACCTTTATTAGTCAAAGTCAGGAAGTGGCGCAAAGCGGAAACGATTTCATCTATCACCTTGTTGGAATCGCCTTGCTTTCGTGGCACCACAGTCACCGCCTCGTTGTCTTTGCATTCCTGCTGCACAAACTTACCGAAGCCAGAGACATCTGAGGTCAAGGTCGGGATGCCCATAGAGACACTCTCAAGTGGAGTGTAGCCCCAAGGTTCATAATACGACGGAAACACCGAGAAATCGAATGCGGCAAGAAATTCCGAATAAGTCAGGTTGAAGATGCCATCGCTACCGTTGAGGTATGCTGGCACAAACATTACCTTCACCTTGTCATTGGCATCATTCTGCAAACCAGAATTGCGCAGGGTGTTCAGAATCGCATCATTTTCATACTCAAAGACATGGTGCGTGGCGGGAAAGTCAGTGTGTCCCATAATGGCATTAGTGCCATCGAGGCGGTGCTGCAAATCCTTGGATGGTCCTGCAATGTTGCTCGGCACGGCAATCACACCGAGTACTGTGCGGTTAAGGTTCTTGTCCTCGTTCAGACGGCGCAAGGCCTCAATGAAAAGGTCAATGCCCTTGTTCTTGAACTCGTAGCGACCGCTGTTGAGTACCATCAGGCAGTTTGGATCAAGGGATTCGCCGCACAAGGTTCCAGCAATTTTTAAAATCTGTTCGCGCGTAGCCTTGCGTTTCTCGACAAACTCAGTATTGTCTTTCCTGAAGGTATGATCTATACCATTTTTAGTCACCACATCGGGTTTGCGATATAGGAACTGCTCACACTCTTGCGCTGTGATGTCACTCACCGTCGTGAAGGCATCAGCGTTCTTGGCAGCCTTCTGTTCCATCGATTGCTGCGAGACCACGTTGAACTGCATAGCCATCACCGAAGGCAGGTAGGTCTTCAGATTGTCGTAGAGCGGCAGTCCGTTGCCAGAGATAGCTCTGCCGAGATAGGTGGCATGTGTGGTGAACACCGTTGCAATCTGTGGACAATGCTCTTTCAAATAAAGCACACCTGAACCCGTCATCCACTCGTGGAACTGAGCCACAATGTTGCTGGTTTGTTGCAAATAGAAATTGCAGAAACTCTCAATCACTTGACCAGCAGAATAGCCAAACAACACTGGCTCAATATAATCCCACTGACCACGGATACTATCCAACTCATATTGCTCCCAAAGATGTCCAAGTATTTCATTCTTAGACTGATAAAGTGGTGTATAATCCACTAATATGGCGATGGGACTGCTTTCAATTTTCCATCTTCCAATGCGGAATTTCAGGCCTTGACTCAAAGCCCTTTCACGCCATTCGGGAAAGAGTTCATTGTCTTCAACAAAATATAGTGTTTCGTGTGCTTCCTTCACAACATCAGGACCAACCGTAATATAATGGTCACCAAGTAATTGACGCATTACATTCGACTTCGTGGAAAGCACCGTATAGATGCCGCCCACCATATTACATACTTCCCAAGAGGTTTCAAAAAGGTATTCAGGGCTTTTCATGTCAGATTTAGGATTCAAAGATTTAAAATTAAAAATTCAATATTTAGTTTCCCCTTCGGGGAATGGAGTGTTTGTCTCGTTGTCCAGCGGCGACAAAAACAGTTTCTGACTTGTAGCCGTTGCAATCGCCGCAGGATAACTCTTATTCCTACTCCATTCCCCGTAGGAGAATCTTTTACTCTACTTTTGCCACTTTCCGTTTCGACAGTTTCGTCACCCTATCGGTAAAGTCGGTCAGCACATTCATATAGTTGACATACGCGTCATATGGTGAGGCATAGTGGTTGAAATACTTATGCACCACACCGTCGGAAAGCCACTTCGTACACATATAATAGAAATGGTCAGAGGTCTGGAGCATAGTCCAATCCTGCTGTAGCTCCTCGTCCTTGATGCGGTGTACCTTGGCGTTCAAGTCGTACAACGCACGGAAAGCATCATCCTGCAAGGGATTGCCAAGCCATGCTGTAAGGTCGCGCTCCTCGTCGCTCCACGACAACACATTAGGAACATTGACGGCACTCACTGGTTGTAAAGCCTTAGCCAACTCCTGCGGGGTGGCGAACTTAAAATGGCTGCCTTTCAGGATAGCCTCGGGCAGGCACTCCATAAAGTCGAAGATACCCGTCTCTGCCGACTGATGCTCACCGAAGGTCTCGTAGTCCATAAAGATATTGACCACTTCTTCCTCTTCCGGCAAGGCATTCAGCCAATTGACGAAGTCCTCAGCACGGAAACTATCCTGCACGAAACGGAAGGCAATCTCGTCACTGAACTTGAAGTTACGAAGCAAAACTTTCAGCTTCGGGTTGATGGCATTGGCATACATATAGTTGGGACTCTTCCAACCTAATATATGTTTGGCGCCTTCAGTAAGCATAAGGTTATAACCCATATCGGCAACCGCTGCTCCGATTTCGTCGCTATAAATCAACTCGGTGTTGCGGAAAGTCTTTGGCGTGATGCCAAACACTTCCTTCATTTTGTGCTTGTGGGCCGTCACCTGACGTTTGAATTCATCAAGATTCGACAGTGAGGAAAGCGAATGTGCGTAAGTCTCGGATAGCACTTCTACCTTACCCGTGGCGACAAGCTTTTGGAAGCTCTCCAACACCTCTGGAGCGAATTGTTCCATCTGCTCGATGACCACACCCGAGAACGAGAAAGCGAACTTGACCTTATCTCCAAACTTCTCAATTTGGCGCATCAAGAGTTCGTTCATAGGCAGATAACACTTCTCAGCCACGCGCCGCATAATCATACGGTTGCTGTAGTCGTCATAGTAATAATGTTTCTTCCCTATTTCGAAGAAACGATACGTGCGAAGCCTGTAAGGCTGATGCACTTGGAAATAGAAACAGATTGATTTGCTCATATTATGTATTATTTATTATTCTAATTAAACCACCGACTCATAAACCGCTTTAATCTTCTTCGCGGCGGCCTCCCATTTGAGGCTGTCCACCTCGTCCTTGCCCTCGTCCTTGAAGCAGTCGGCCAAGGGCTTGTAATGGCAGAGGCCATAGATGGCGTCGGCCAGGCCGTTGATGTCCCAGAAGTCGACCTTCAAGGCGTGCTTCACCACCTCAGAGACACCCGACTGCTTGCTGATGACCACAGGCACATTCAAGCGCATAGCCTCCAACGGCACAATGCCAAACGGCTCGGAAATGGACGGCATAACAAACACGTCTGTCATGGCGAACATCTGGTCGACAGCCTCGCCCTTAAGGAAGCCCGTAAAGTGGAAATGGCTGCCCATACCGAGCTGAGCCACACGGCGAATCATCTTCTCCAGCATATCGCCAGTGCCAGCCATTACGAAGTGGATACTCGGGTCGACCTGGTGAATCTTATAGGCAGCCTCAATGAAGTACTCAGGTCCTTTCTGGTAGGTGATTCTTCCAAGGAAGGTCACCACCTTGGCATCCAAGCCACTGCGTTCGTATTCCGATTTGGGTTTGTCGTTAGGCTCGACAGCGTTGTGTACCGTCACGACCTTGGCTGGGTCGATGCCGTATTTGTTGATGACGATATTGCGTGTCAGGTTACTCACCGTGATGACACGGTCGGCAGCCTCCATACCTCTACGTTCGATAGCATACACATCCGTGTTGATATTCTCACCCGAGCGGTCAAACTCTGTAGCGTGCATATGCACCACCAGCGGTTTGCCCGTAGTCTCCTTCGCAGCAATACCCGCCGAATAGGTCAGCCAATCGTGGGCGTGGATGACATCGAAGTCGTATTTCGTGGCCAACGACGACCCAATCAATGCGTAGCGAGCCACTTCCTCCATCAAGTTCATGCCGTATTTGCCTGAAAACTGGTAGTTGCGCGCAAACACCGAGCCGCTACGGTTGAAATGCTCCACCACATGACGGTCGCTTTCCAACACATTGGCAAAGTCCTCCGGTCCAACATACGGGATGATGTTGGAGCCAATCTCCATGTATTGTACGCGTTCCCAGTAGCTACGGTCTTTCTCGTGGTCGATGTCAATGGTTACGTCGCTGGCATTGAGCAGACGGACATTGGTCTCATCCTCATCGCCATAAGCACGTGGCACCACAAACAGTACGTCCACGTCATTCTTGGCCAGACCTTTGGTCATACCGAAACAAGCCGTTCCAAGGCCGCCAGTAATATGGGGAGGAAACTCCCACCCAAACATCAAGACTCTCATTTTGAGCCTCCTTTCTTATTTAATTCATTAATTAGGTAATGCAAATAGAGCAAGGCACCCACGCTCGTCGACTGCGAGATGCAACCTCTTGCCTCGAAGGGCGGATTGCCGTCATAGATCTCCGACACCGTACCAATGCCATTTTCCTTTATGGCCTCCTCGAAGCCGTTGTACAGGTCTTCCAGATAAGGTAGCGAGGTCTTTCCAAACAGTTTCACAGAAAGGTCGGCATAGAAAGCTATCAGCCAAGGAAATGCCGTGCCGTTATGGTAGGCACGTTCGCGCTCGCTGTGGTTGCCGATGCTAATGCCCTTGTAGCTCTCGTCGTTAGGCGACAGTGAGCGTATTCCTCTAGTAGTCAACAACTCAGAATGGGCGATATCGAAGGCTCGTTTCTGCATCTCATCACTCATCGGGCTATACGGCAGTGCGGCGGCAATCATCATATTGGGTCGTACCTGTGCATTGTGTTCGTTACTGTTCACATAATCATAGAAGCTGTTGGTTGCCTTATTGTAAAAGATGTCGGCAAACGATGTTTTCACCTTGTCAGCCAAATCTGACCATTTTTTGAGCAACGCACTCTTCGGTTCAGCCGCTTTCAGCAGTTCAACGCCATAACGCAACGCATTATACCATAATGCATTGACCTCAATGGCCAAACCAGTGCGAGGTGTCCAAGGTTTGCCTTGGGCGAACACATTCATCCACGTAAGAGCCAAATCGCGATTGCCGGCATAGAGCAAACCATTATCAAGAGTATGCACGTTGAAGTCCGTGCCTGCGATGAAGCTCTCCAAGATGGTCGTCATCGGTTTTTTGTATTTCTTCCAAATGTCCTTCTTGTCCTTGCCCAGCATCTTCTCGAAGAGCTGCAGCACATAGAAGAACCAAAGCGGCGAGTCGACTGCAGTGAAATACAAGCTCTTTTGGTAGTAACGGTGCGGGAAGAACGGTCCTTGCATTCTCGAAACAAGATAATCCAAAGCCGCAGTAAAGGTCTTCTCATCGCCTTGCGCCAACGCAATGCCTGGCAACGCAAGGAAGGTGTCGCGGCTGCAAGAGCCAAACCAGGGGAAACCTGCCCACAAGCGTGTACCTTTTTCATCATGAATGATAAATTGGTCAGCGGCCTTTACAAGGCACTCCTCATAGCTATGTTGTGGCAACAACCTTTTCACTTCAGCCTCGCACTGACGCTTAATGGCCGCTGGACTTTCTTCTTTCAGACTCACCGAGAGAATTATCGTGTCGCCTTGTTTCATCTGCAACTCAAAGAATCCGGGGACGAACTGATCCTCAGCGGCATCGTAGCCACGTTCCTGTTCGCGAATATAGAACATATTGTAGTACCAATGCGGTACATGCGTATATTCTGCTGCGCGCGAGAATTGCAGGTACAACCTCGAGTAGTCCTTGTAAAGTTGCCAAGAAGCACCATTTTTCACCAAATCCACCTTGCGGCTGGCCTCATGGTTCTCATGCGTCAGCATGTGGACGTTGCGGAAAGCCAAGAAAGGCAAAATGCGCAAAGTGATGGGTACTACAGACTCACGCAAGGTGTAGCGCACAAAAAGCCGTGCTTCGGTAGAGGAGAAAATCAGCTCCTTGTCGAGCACCACATTGCCGATACGATAGGTCAGCTTCGGCATAGGGTCGGCGGTGAAGTCACGGAGGTATTTGTGACCGCGTGGAGCGAAGATGCCGTCAGGGTACATATGTACACCGAGATGGAATTCTTCCTTGTTTTCGATGATAGTCTCGTCGAGACTCGACAGCAATACATGGTTGTTATTGTCCAATTGCGGCTGAGGCGCCACTAGGAGGCCGTGGTATTTTCTAGTGTTGCAGCCAATCACAGTAGTGGCGAGAAACGCACCTAAAGCATTGGAACGCAACACTTCTCGGTTAAGCGTAAACTCCAGATTGACTAATTTCTTTTTATCCCAGGAAATGTAACTCATATATCTTATTTCTAAAATTGCGCAAAAAAACCGACTACAAAGATAAAGTTTTTAGTTTTAAGTCAATAAAAAAACAACATTTTTTATCTTTGCAGTCCGTAAAACACACTAAAACTCAACAAAATGTCAAAAAAAATCATTAAAATGATTGCTTTAAGCGTCATCACATTGGCTTCATGCACCTCCAAACCTGAACAAAAGGTCAAGGTCGAAGAACCAAATCCATTCCTCAACGAATACACTACCCCCTTCCAAGTGCCACCGTTCGACCAAATCAAAAACGAGCACTATCTGCCTGCTTTTGAAGCGGGTATGAAAGAACAACTGGCTGAAGTTGAAGCCATCGTCGACAAAGCCGAACCTGCCACTTTCGAAAACACCATCCTGCCTTACGACAAGTCAGGCAAGATTCTCAGCCGGGTAAGCAATGTGTTCTTTAACCTCAACGAATGCCTGACCAACGACGAAATGATTGCCATCGCCGAGCAGGTGCTGCCTTTGATCTCGAAACACAGCGATGCCATCATGATGAACCCAAAACTCTTCGAGCGCATCGACTATGTGTATCAACACCGTAATGAAATGGGCCTAGATGACCAGCAGATCCGTGTGGTGGAGAAATACCATCAGGACTTTATGCGCCATGGTGCAGGTCTGTCAGCCGAAAAACAAGCCGAGCTGAGCCAAATCAATGAGCAACTCTCCACACTGAGTTTGCAATTCGGCAACAACCTTTTGAAAGAAAATGCTGGCTACAAACTCGTCATTGACAACGAGAAAAATCTCTCGGGTCTGCCCCAAACAAGCATCGATGCCGCCGCCGAACAAGCCAAGGCCGAAGGAATGGAAGGCAAATGGGTGTTCACCTTGAGCAAGCCCAGCCTCATTCCCTTCCTACAGTTTGCCGACAACCGCGACCTGCGTGAACAGATGTACAAGGCCTACTACAACCGTGGCGACAACAACAATGAATACGACAACAAGAAGCTCATCAACGAGATGTGTAAACTGCGCGTTCAGAAAGCCAAGCTCTTCGGCTATGACAACTATGCCGACTATGTCTTAGCTGTCAACATGGCCAAAGACTCAAAGACGGTAGACAAGTTCCTCATCGACATTTTCAATCCTGCGCAACAGCTCGCCAAGAAAGAACTCTCCGAAATGCAAGCCATCGCCGACAAGGAAGGCGCAAACATCAAGCTTGAAGGCTGGGATTGGTGGTACTATGCCGAGAAACTCCGCAAGGCCAAATACGACTTCGACGAGAATTACATCAAGCCTTACCTCACAGTGGACAACGTTCGCAACGGTATGTTTATGGCTGCCAACAAGTTGTACGGCATCACCTTCACACAAAACACCAACTTGCCCATCTACTATCCTGGCGTGGAGACCTACGAAGTGAAGGAAGCCAACGGCGATTTCCTCGGCATCCTCTACTTAGACTACTATCCGCGTGAATCGAAGAGCGGCGGCGCATGGTGTACCAGCTTCCGCGAGAGCGGCCACGACATCAACGGAAAGAAAATTTATCCCGTTGTTTCTCTCGTGATGAACTTCACTCCCGCTTCGGGCGACACCCCTGCCCTGCTCACTTGGGACGAAACCGAAACCATGTGGCACGAGTTTGGCCACTCGCTGCATGCCTTCTTCTCCGATGGCCTCTACACCCGCACCTGCGGCAATGTGCCTCACGACTATGTGGAGATGCCTTCGCAAATTATGGAGAATTGGGTGGCCGAGCCTGAAGTCATCCGCATATATGCAAAGCATTACCAAACCAGCGAGCCTATGCCCGACAGCCTCATCAACAAAATCGAGAACAGCGCTTTGTTCAACCAAGGCTTCATGACCACCGAACTCATCGCTGCTTCCATCCTTGATATGAAGTTCCATGAACTCACAGAAGTCCAAGACCTTGATGTCGACGCTTTCGAGAAACAGCAGATGGATGCCATCGGCTTGATGCCAGAGATTCTGCCTCGTTACCGCTCAACCAACTTCAGCCACATTTTCAACGGCGGCTACAGTGCTGGTTATTATGCCTACACTTGGGCTGAGGTATTGGACAAAGATGCCTTCAACTACTTCAAGAGTTCCGGCAATCTCTTCAATCCTGAGCTGGCTGCCTCTTTCCGCAAGAACTGCTTACAGGAATGCGGCAACGACGAAGGCATGGTGCAATACCGCAAGTTCCGCGGACAAGACCCTGACTCTGGACCTTATCTGAAAGCACGTGGCCTGAAATGAGCATAAATATGCGTTAGGAATACGACATAACAACAACTACAATTTAGGTACAAGCATACAAGTACATCACTAACGACAGCGGCTACAACTTTAGTTTAAGTTGTAGCCGCTGTTGTTGTAATATAATATAAAGATTAGCAACCTGGTTGGTCAAATGCTTATCCCTATGCAAACAATTTCTTATTGTTCTCTATCAATTGCTCAAGTCGTTCAATGTCTCTCTTACTCAAACGAATTTCGGGCAAAAAACGACGAAAATTTTCCACATTATGCATATCTGAACCCACAAAATCATACATACCTTCCTTCAACAGATAGTGCGATTTTATCATAGCAGGTTTTCCATATGCACCTGCCAATGAAAGCAAATTCAACTGAAACTTGAACCGCTTATCTTTCCACCTCAAATAATTATCCTTCACAGCGTACTCATACCTCTCAGGATGTGCGATGACAGGCTGAAATCCCTCACACATTACGTCATAAAGCATCTCTGAAATACCATGTTCATACATCAAATACGATGTTTCACATAGTACATGCTCACCCGACTTATCCAGTGTCAAAAAACCTTGCTTGAAATGGTCCATAAAGCAAGCATCCAGCATATACTCTGCACCTAATCGTAGCTCTATTTTACACACTTTAGCCACTTCTGACTTAAAAGTCTCAAACTTTGCAGTAATATTCGCTCGATTGTTATCTGGATAATCCTTCAGGAAATGAGGTGTCAATATCATTTTCTGAACGCCATATTCCTCCAACTTATGCAAGGCATGAAGCGACTTCTCTGTAGTAGAGAACCCATCATCAACCCCTGGCAACAAGTGACAATGCACATCACAAGCGCCTTGGAAGAAATCCACTGGCAAACTATGACGGAAACCAAACATAATTACCCATTATTCTTTACCATCGTCGTTTGCCTTAGCCACGTGGCTATGACTTGAATGATGATGATGGTGATGATGTTTGCGGAAAATGCGTTGATACCACTTCTTCTTTTTCTTCTTTTCCTCCTCTTCATTGCCATAGCCGTAACCGTAACCATAGCCATAGCCGTAACCATAACCATAGCCGTAGCCATAACCGTAGCCATAACCATAACCATAACCATAATAGCCATAGCCACGTTTCTTCTTGTTGACAGAATTCAGCACCACACATAGGTTCGGGAACTTGTTGTCTTTATAGAACTTATCCACATCGAAGAGCAAACGTTTGTCGGTCTTACCTGCTCTCACCACCATAATGGTTGTATCTGCAACACGTTTCACAATGTCGGAGTCGGCAACCATACCAACAGGCACATTATCCAAGAAAATGTACTCATAACGCTTACGCAATTCCATAATAAGATCATCCAAGCGAGTGCTCATCAACAACTCAGCCGGATTGGGCGGTACGGGACCAGAGAAAATGACATCAAGGTTAGGAGTGTTAGTATCAGCATGGATAATATCATCAACAGAATCCGTCTTACCCGACAAATAATTTGACACTCCAGCCCTTGTGTTAACGCCAAACACTTTGAACAGCGTACCTTTACGAATATCCAAGTCAACGATGACCGTCTTACGCGAAGCCAAGGCAAAACTCGTTGCCAAATTAGTGGATATAAAGGTCTTACCAGAAGAAACCATAAACGAGGTGAACATCACAACATGGGCACCATTTTTCCTGTCCTTCATATATTCGAGACTTGATCGAATCAATCGGAACGACTCTGAAAGCGAATCTCGTCCGTTTTCTTTCACCATAATGGAATGCTCTGGCGTATTCTTTTGATAAGGAACATCTCCCAAGAAAGGTACATTCGATGATTTCTGAACGTCGATCCTGTCATGAATAGTAGTATCAAGCATATTTGCCAGCACCAAAATAACAATCGGAACAGCCAGACCTATAAGAACTCCGATTAATATTACTCTGGATTCATTAGGAGCAACAGGTTTGGGATTGGGATGGGCATAATCGACGACCTTTCCAGTGGCCTCCAATTGAGGGCTGGTCATCAGTAATTCTTCACGCTTAGTCAGAAGTTGCAAATAAAGACTTTCCTTAACGCCCTGCATACGTTCCACCGAGTTTAATTGCATCTGAGCAACTGGGACACTCTGAATTTGAGAATTGGCTATGCTCCTCTCTCTGTTAGCCGCAGCGATACGATCTTCTAAACTCGTCAAATTAGCCTCTAAAACTGTAACAATACTTGTGTGTAAGCTGACTTGTTCTTCCATCAACGCTTGAGCAACAGGATTGTTTAGTGTACCATCGGCTTTGTATTTCTCGATTTTCACCAAATTATCGTTATACTTGGAGATGACTGAAGCCGCTTCCGCTGTGATAGGAACCACGCCCACAGGTATCATTTGATCCTCATTGTTTCTCACAAAATTGAGCAAATAGCGCACCAAATCAGCTTGAGCATCCAATTGTTTGGCTTCTTCTGTCCTGGCAGCACTGGCTTCCACATAAGCCTGACCATAACTCTTTGTATCAATGATATTATGACTTCTCTTGAAACTCACAGATGCCTGCTCGTATTCTCCAATATCATTCATCAAAAACTCGATGCGGTCGTTGATAAATTTCTCAGTATAATCAAGCACGCGCTGTTGGTCAGCTATAGATTCCTCGTTATAAGAATCCATCAAAGCATTCAGGACATCGGCAGCACGCACGGGAGAGGCATCGCGCACAATAAGCTTCAAAATGGCATTTTTGTCATTGTCTCTCTCAATGTTGATTCGTGACCTATAGTTTGCAGCCACTGCTGAAAGTGGCAAATGACGAACCATCACTTCCTGTTCCATAAAATCAGCATATCTCCAAGTTGGCTTAATAACCAATTTGCCAACTGGTGAAATCACCGTATCATTAATTCTCACTTTCATTGAGGGAATGCCTTCGCCAAAATCATCAAGAAGCACATTTCCTCCATCCAGTACTTTCAAGCTGAACGAAGCACTTGTCTCCTCGTTCAAATCAGGAAACGATACTTCCACTGGTCCATCCTTATACAAAACCGTATTACGTCTTGACACCCTGGTTTTATACGAATACATGGTATTCAAATTCAACTTTCGCACCATATTTTCCATACTAGTTTGGGACCTCAGCACCATAATCTCATTATTGACTGTGCTAATGACAAGACCAGGACCCGCTATCGTATTAATCGGAGCGGAACCACGAAACGATTCCGAACCTCCACTTGCCGATGTCTTGATAATCAATGAGGCTTTACTTTCATAAACACGTTCCTGTTTACGAACATAGTAATATGCAATGATACCACCAATCAATGAACAAATAATAAAATAAGGCAAATTGCGAAGGATAAGAAACACCAAATCCTTAAACTTGAAGCCACTATTGGTATCTTCATCGAAAAACGCATTAACGTCGTTCGGATTCACATTTGTATTGTTGTTTATGTTTGTTGCCATTTCTTTCAATATTGTGAATAATCAATAATAATCAATAACCATTTACGAATGTTCTAACCAAGGCATAAACGGAAACCAAAGAAGTAACTAAAGATACCGTAGCCAAAACCACATTCAGGTTGTTGCTAAAGAATTTGTATGACATCTCCTCACTAAAAATAATGTCATTTTGCTGCAACACAAAAAACTCATCGTCGAAAATAGCTGTTGAACGCGGATCCAGATAATGAATCACCCGCTTACCTTCCACCTCGCGCATTACTCCAATACGGTCACGACGCGTATACCAATCCAAACCGCCTGCCATTGCCAAAGCTTCAAGGAAAGTGCATCTTTCATTGGTGATATTCAACACTCCTCCTCCAGAACTACTCAAGAAAAACACCTTGAAATTCATAAAGCGAACCGTAACCAATGGATTCTTGATATATCCGTTTCGTTCCAAACGAGAAGCAATAGTATCCTGAACCTGCAAACGTGTCAAGCCTTGAACATGTAAGTCACCAAGTACCGGAAACTGTATGTTCCCATTGACATCGACAAGATAACCTAAACCTTGATTCAGACTTCCAGTTTGCATATTACCATTCATCGCATTAAATGGCTTGATTAGCTCATCATCCTTACCCGTGTTGCTAAGCACAAAGATTCTCAGCTCATCGTATGGAGCAACTGTAGCTTCCAATGACTCGTTAAGCGGCATACCTTCAATAGGCATATCTTGAAGATAACGCACTTTCTTTTGGGAAACGCATGAGGATGCCGCTAAAGCCCATACCACCAAAACAATAAACAGGACTAACTTATTCTTATTCATCATTTATATTTTTACTATTATACTTCTAATTCAAAAATCGTGCAAAAATACAAAATGTTTTCGAATGAAAGGACTATATTTCATTTCAAATCACTTTTTCCAATACATTTCAACCATTCTCCTATAAAAACGTTCAACAACGGGGTTGTTTTTAGCCAACAATTTCAAATTGTTTCTGAAAAATTCCCTAATATGAAGCCAATCCCATTGCATCAAACTATCCGTCCACAAAGTATGCGCAAGGATCAGGGCTTTCTTCGGAAAATTCCCATTCTTGATACATTCCACAATTTGGCTCGTTTTGTGAAATCTCAAACCAAAGCCACTTTCTACAATGTCACGAGTGGCAAACTTCCCTCCATCCCAAGCATAGCCAGTATCAGTCAAATAAAACACCTTGTCAAAATCCACGGAAAGATACGGTTCCCCGACCAAGCCATAATCCGACAATGAATGATTCTTCCACAACAACCGATTGTCGTATTCTGAAGTTGAACTGCCGTGCATACATACCGACCTTACCGGATAAAATTTCCGAAAATAATTCAAATGTTCCCCGAAAGTCTTTATTGCCTCAGTTTCATCCCCTTCAGCCAAAGCCAAATCCTCGTAATGATATCCAACTTCATGCCCCAATCCAACAATCTGTTCAATCACTTCTGGGACATTGCTCTGTTTGACAATGCGAAAAAAATAAGTAGCCCTGACTCCAAGTTCACACTCCAATTGCGCCATTTTCAAGGCATTCCATGCCAATTCATCCACATCATGGCGCATAACGACAGACTTCCCTTCAATTGGACAAGTCATCAGTTCTTCAAAAGTTTGAAACTGATACCCAGCTTGTTGGAATGCGACAAGCAAAGACTGATATGTTCTCAGAGTGAAGTCACGCATCACAACTCACACTTTCAACACCGCATTTCCATCAATTACAACTTCGCCACGCCCATTCTCGCATTTCGTATCGAAATAGAGAATAGACTTCTCTTTTTTTATGTTTGTCACTACCACAGTCGCGGTTATTTCTTCTCCGTGAAATACAGGCTTCCTGAAATTCATCTCCTGATGCAGATAAATAGCCCCTTCCCCAGGCAGCACAGTACCAAAAACCGCACTAATCAAAGATCCGACAAAAAAACCATGAACAATTCTATTGCCAAATCTGCTTTGTTCGGCATAGGTTTCATCAAGATGAATAGGGTTTTTATCCAACGACAACTCGGCAAAGGCCTTGACTTCATCTGTTCCGAACACCTTTTTCAGCGAGGCACTTTGGCCAACATAAAACTCTTCTATTTTCATTTTTCTTTAGGTTTAAAGCCTACCGGCACACCATCTTTCATTTCAAATTCACGAATCACTTTTGCAGGCGCGCCAGCCACCATACAAAACGGAGGGACATCCTTCGTCACCACCGAACCTGCTGCCACTATAGACCCCTCTCCCACTGTCACTCCAGGAAGGATGGTTACGCTGATGGCAATCCAAGCATTTTTCTTAATAATGACAGGAGCCACGTACGATTCCGTGAGATACTGATGGTATTCAAGAGGTTTGCTATGGGTCAAAATATAATCATTCGCGGCCAAAGAAACGCCATCCTCAATCACCACAAAATTGGGATAAACATCGTCAATTACCACTTGAGGGCCAATCATCACATTCTTTCCTATTTTCACACCACGCCATCTATGTAGTTTCACCCTCATTTTGCTATAAGGTATCACTCGGAATGCCAACACTTGCCAGAAATAATCCATATAACGACGGTACAAGAATCTGGCACTTGCCAAAAAGCCTGTGTAGCCATGTTCCTTAGCCGACAATTTGCAGGCTTGAAAGAATCCTCTCTCCTTATGGTTAGGCAGAGGGCGTTTTTCCAATGGCCAATAATCTTTCATAATTTCTTTCTGTTATACAATTCCTTACATGTCACAAATTCAAATCCTTTATTTTTGAAAAAAGTCAGTTCCCTATCATAGATAGGCAAAGCTTTTTCTCCCAGATTCTTCACTTTCAGCTTATGGCGAATCACATCCCCAAGCAAATAGGAAATGTAATTGCTGCCACGTCGCTCAATCTCTGTTGTTTCTTGGTCCTCATCAATAAACTCGTTGGGATGCGTGAGAAAAACAAATTGCCTTCCACTACACAAGGTCTCCCAATACAAAATATATCTAGTAGCCCGATTCATCACCGGGGCAATACGCATAAACGTGCCAATATAAGGGAATCCAAATGCTGAAATGGGGGCTTCAAGAATACCCGAGTCACCTTTTTTGAAAATGTTCTCTGTTCGGACAAAATAGGCTTTTCTTGGTGCTGTAAGCCAATGCAATTTTTTCAATGCACCGAACGAGAACATCATATCAAGTCGTTGTGACGACACGGAACTATCAACTTTAAAACCTGCTTCACGAAGGATTCGCGGGAAACCTTTATCGACCCTTGCGGCAGGAGCACGAAACGAGATTACCTCATCGCCTATGATGTCTTCAAGGATTTGCTTGGACTGTTTCAAGTGCGAGAGTTGTTCCTCGGGCGATAGCACATCAAATGCTTGGTCTACCTCATGGGTCAAGCCGTGCGAACCCACCTCATGACCGCGTTCATAAGCTTTCTTGACCACATCAGGATAAAGTTTCGCAATATGACCCGTATAAAAAAAGGTAGCCTTGACACCATACTTGTCGTACAAATCGAGCAAGCGAGGCAAACCTTGATTCAGCACATATTCACCCGTCTTGTCACGTAATTTGTGATTCAGGATGGATGTGGTTTCCACATCGTTAGTAATCAAACAAATCCTATCCTTTTCCATAACCTAGAATCACTATGAGGTTATTTAAAATTCAATTGATAATTCGGATTTTCTTTCATAATTGTCCTGCTTTCAGGATAATTCTCTATGAACCAAGTGAAAAAAGCTGTAACGTCAATTTTATCCGACAGCATCCTTTGACGCCTTTGCTGGAAAGTTTCAAACAAATCGGGAGTGTCAAGCAATTCCTGTACCTTATCATAAAGCTGTTGAGGTTTCGACGAAGGAACAGCAAAAGTAAGTTCGTATTTATGCTCCAGTTCTTCAAGAACGCCTATTTTCCCAGCAAAATCGTTGAAACGCAAACTTGGAGTCCCCAGCATAGCAGCCTCAACTGACATACTTTGGCTATCGCCAATATACAATTTGGCAAACGCCAACACATGATGGATATCCAATGGATTGATTTGCAAACGATACTTCTCGAACTGAGGTTCCAGTTCCCTTTCAGAGGTGATATAAACGTCACCATAGGGAAGCAACATATCTATCAGGTGTTGTGCAATTTCCGTATTAATTCCCTGTGCATTTGACTCAAGATCATGGTATGCTTTCAATTGGGCGAAACGCAATAGAAAATAAGACCGATCCGAAGAGAAATACCTTTCAACCACTTTTCTATCAGGCTGAAACTGATGAGGATGCAAATAAGCCAATTTGTGATATCCTGCATATTTCACGGACTTTGGCTCCAACTTCCAATTATCGCATGTGACGGGTGAAAGTATCGTCTGTATAAAAGGTCCTGCCATTTTTTGAAAAAGAGGCACTATCCTCATATCATCCTCTCCCGTGTTGACCCTGGGTTTCCGCGTCAGCCAACCCACTTGCGCCACCTCAACAGTAGAACCTGTCAACAAGTCAATTTTGTTCCTCTTCACAAAACGCCACATACGCCAATCGCGCACCAACATATCCCACAACATTCCCAACTTGCTTTTTCTATGCGCTTCCTTCAAGATATTGTAATAAGGCAAGCCTGACTGTTTAAGCAAATCTTCCAAGATGTCCTTAGTCTTGATCAAGATAAACACCTTATGTCCATCGTCCATCAGGTTATGGGCGACATTCTTATAAAGATGGAAATGAGCAGGATGGCTCAGTTGGATTAAAACATTCATCAAATTCCGTATTTTTCTTTACGTTCCTTCAAGATTCGGTCAAACTCCTCTGGCGTATAGTTGTCTTTCAGCTTGTCCGACAAGTCCTTGATGAACTTGGCTGGGATGCCGCCACAGAATGTCAGAGGCGGCACATCCTTATTCACCAAACTATTGGATGCCACAATGGCGCCCTCTCCAATCTCCACTCCTGGAAGGATGGTGACATTGACTGCCACCCAAGCATTTTTATGAACTGTAACAGGAGCAATATATGAAGGACTGCAATTTCTGTGGTATTCAAGCGGTTTATTATGGGTCAAAATGGTAATGCTTCCTGCCAAAGAGACGCCATCCTCCACCGAAATAAAATAAGGATAAGGCAAATCCATATTGACATAGGTACCCACATGTACATTATTACCTATTTTCACTCCACGCCAACGCTGCATCATAATGCGCGCCTTATTCCAAGGAAAAGTCTGTGCCCAAACATTAAGCATATGGTCTTTCCATCTCACAAAGCCGAACACTAAAGCCGACTTGTAACCATGCTCTTTAGCAGACAAACGCATCGTCTTCCATAAACCATTAGCCTCATAGTTAGGGACAGGTTGTTTTTTTATTTCAAGATATGCTTTCATTGTCCCAATAGCTTGTTGTATATTTCATTCAATTTCATTGCCACCTGTCGGTTATCCAACCCATCAGATATGATTTTCTTACGTCCATTAGTTTTCCCCTCAAAAGCCAAAGCCTTCTGTAGCAAGTCAGCTATCACTTTTGCCTCTCGCATTTCGGACACAAAGCAGCCTTCAACACTAGCTGTTCGTGTTTTGACATCACCAACATCAACGCTCACGATGGGGCAACCGCAAGCCAAAGCTTCTTTTATCACTTGAGGTGACCCTTCTGAAAAAGATGTCATAAGAAAAGAGTCAGCAGCACACATCAGCATGGTCACCTCTTCTCTATTATACCCTTTCAATTCCAACAATTCCACTTGAGTGTCATGCAATAGAGCAACTGCCTCTTTAGCTAAAGACGAATTTTTCACCGCATTATCAAAAGCTCCCGCAAAAAGAATATACTTTTTGTGCCCTTCCAAATGTAGCCTCCGACGAGCCTCTTCCTTTGTGGTCAACTGAGATTCCGACAAGTCGATGCCACAAGGCAGTAAGCTGTATTTCTTTTTGGGCTTGACCTTTTCCATAGTCTTTCGAGAAACAAAAATATTCCAAGCCGAAAGACGAATAGCCATCTTGGAGAAGCGAAACGCCTTGGGATCGTTGATATCAGATCCATGGTATGTCGTCACCACTGGGATACGCCTTTGAAGATTGGCAAAAAGACCCGACAAACCATAATGTGCATGGATAACTTCCGGGCAAAACTCTTTGACTTTTTGTTTCAAAGAAGGCAAATTCTTCATGTATCCTTGTAATCCCTTGCCCTGCAACCCATAGTAATCTATCGTACACCCTTGCTTTTTGAGGGCTTCGGCTTGTTCGACAATGAATGGGGCGAAACGACCCTTGTTATATGAAGCGACAACCAAGATTCTCATATAGAATAGCCTCGTCCTGCCAGTTTAACCCATGCCCAAACGATGTTAGCTACACAAATGCCCACTAACCAAATCACATACCAGCGCTTGTGTTTATTTGTCAGTTGGGTAACACCGTATGCAGCAAACATCAACTCAAAAGCCAAAATAGGAAAGTGAAAACGCTCGGAGTGGGCAAAATTACTGAATACCAAAACAACCAAATATCCCAGCATCACTGCCATTGGCAAGACATGTTGTCGCCAATCGCCTCGAATCAGCAACAAAAAGACGGCAAGAATAGTCAAACCAGATAAGATGTTTTTGATGAAGTTCGCGCCATTCATCATCATTTGGTTTTCTTGATTGGGTACAGCAACCATAGTTGAAAAAGGGATGGTGAAAATAAGAGGCGCCAATACCGTAGCAGAAACATACTGAGCAAAGGTGTTACCACCAACACGTTGAGCACGCGCCTCATAACCGATTTCCTGGTTTTCAGCCCTTTCTTCCCACAACTGCTGTGTTTCCTGCACTATTTCAACACCTACAGTCATAAACATCCATACCGCAAATACAATTGTATACAAAATCTTTTTCCACAACTGCAACTGTTTTCCCGAACTCAATATCAATGCCGCAACCAAAGCCGCAACCATCACCGCTGCCAACACAGTTCTTAATGTAAACATAGTCAACACTATCAAGCCTGGTAACAGAATATTATTGAAAGTAATTTTGCGTGCCCGGAGTGCCAAGTCAGCGCGTTCCACAAACAATATAGTCAAAAAGGCCATTTCCGTCTCCTTCAGCGTCACACCGCAATAGAACCACATATTAGGCATCAACATACAGAAAACGGCAGCTATTCGACCTGTTGCCTCGCCAAAATTACGTTTGGCTAAATTGTAAATTAACACACAAGAGAAAGCATCTATCACACACTTCACAATACGAGCAGGCAGAACATGCGTACCCAGAAACAAATACTCTATAGCCAACCACCAACAATAACCCGAATCCGAGAAACTCATATACTCATTCATTTGATCCAGGAACAAATCAAAACCACGATCTCGCCACAGTGCCGCCATAACATGATACTGCAATTCATCACCAGCAGAAAAAGCATGGGGTTGTCCCGTCATATCTATATAATAAAAATATATAAAAATGACATAGAGGATTCGTATCACCATAGCCATAATAAAAAGCTTCTTGGTGAAAACCCGAGTTGAATATCTATACCAATTGGTAGTAAGTTTATTAGAATAAGTATAGAAGATAGCAACAGGAATAAAACCAAACAGCATAAACTGGAAAGGCAAAGCATATCGTATGAAAAACGAACTCACCAATGCCAAAGTGACCACATAACAAATAATGGCCCTAACAGAAAAAAATCTTGGGAAATAGTTCAACATAAATAATACAAATTTAGCAAGGAACCAAAATAGATAAAATCAACTTAACCAAACAACTTGCGTTTCAATTTGATCAATCGAATCATATTATTCGCTCCTACAACCTTACCAAGCCATCCTTCACGTTTGTTATCATTCCAAGTACCCATAAAATGGTGGTCACAATACGTGTTTTCTGTCAGAAAAAACTCTCCTGTTGTTTGGCGAGGACAAAAAAAATCTGTAGGAAACACATGCAAATCCTTATAAATGGAATACTTTCCATCCTGTATAAAACCATTACCACGCATTATTGACGAAATACGGACTGTATTGGTCGTGAGGTCAAATGAACCATCTTCTTTAATGAAATGAGCATTTTGATATGCATCCAACTGTTCCTTCACCCATTCGCCATGAGAAACACTGGCCATCAAACCTGTTACGGGCGGCTGGGTCTTGCTGCCTTCGTAGCCAGTAAAAGCCGGAAGATGCAGCAAATCGTCCAAAGGTTTCAGAATCTCAACATCTGTATCCATATATATACCGCCTTCGTTATACAAAGCCCAAAGTCTGACATAATCCGTGACAAACGCAAACTTTCGCGCCTCGTAGGCTTCTTTCGTATAAGGAATCATATTGACATCAAAAGACTCTTCGTTCCATAGCTTATACTCATAGTCAGGCAAAAACTTATGCCATGATTCAATGCATCTTTGAGCCAATTCCGGCATCTCGCCTTTGCCAAACCAACAGTAATGTATCAATTTGGGTATCATAACTTCAACAAAAATTCCACGATTCTTTTGCAAGCCATTCCATCCCCATAAGGATTGACCGACTTGCTCATTTTATCATATAAAATATCATCATCCAACAGCGCAGAAACTCTAGTTTCTATTCTCTCCCTATCTGCACCCACCAACAACACTGTTCCCGCTTCAACTGCCTCTGGACGTTCAGTCGTATCACGCATCACCAAAACAGGTTTTCCCAAGCCAGGGGCTTCTTCCTGAACCCCTCCACTATCGGTAAGCACCAAATAGGACTTCTCCATCAGAAAGACAAACTGAAGATACTGAAGCGGTTCTATCAAGAACACGTTCGGTTTCCCTCTGCCCAATATTTCCAACACCGGCTTACGTACATTAGGATTCAAATGCATAGGATATACAAAATCCACATTCGGATATTTTTCAGCCAATGACGCAATGGCATGACAAATATTCAAAAAACCGTCCCCGAAATTCTCCCTGCGATGTCCTGTGATAAGCACCAACCGTCGTCCATCTCCCAAACGCATTGTATCATAACCCATCGAATCAATCTCTGTCCTTATGCTTTCGCGCAGTTGGTTGTCCGTATCGATCTTGTTCACCACCCAATGGAGGGCATCAATAACCGTATTGCCGGTCACAAGAATTGATTTCTCCTCCACGTTTTCTTTAAGCAGATTATTCTTTGAGCACAATGTTGGCGCAAAGTTAAAAGTAGCAATGCGCCCTGTGATGGAACGGTTCATCTCCTCCGGCCAGGGGCTATAAATATTGTAGGTTCTCAATCCCGCCTCCACATGTGCCACTGGTACATGTTGATAAAACGCAGCCAACGCCGCTGCCATTGAAGTAGTTGTATCACCATGAACAAAAACCACATCTGGCATTTCTCTTTTCAAGACATCCCGCATCCCTAGCAATACTCGACTTGTAATATCATACAAGTCCTGATTGGATTTCATAATGTTCAAATCATAATCAGGCACAATTTGAAACAATTCGAGCACTTGATCCAACATTTCACGATGCTGTCCCGTCACACACACCTTTGTTTCAAATTGGTCAGCCTGCTTTTTAAAAGCATTAACCAAGGGTGCCATCTTTATGGCTTCAGGACGTGTACCGAAAACAAGTAATAATCTTTTCATATAAACATCACTAATAAACCATTATCCCAACAAAGACATCCATTTTTGCTTGATTCTTGACCCAAAACTCTTTATATCATTTTCACATTTCAACACTGAAACAGGTTTATCATATCGTTTTCTGATGTCTTTTGGTTGTTGAGTCCAATCCACTTTCTTTAGTTCCTCCTTTGCCACATCATGGTACTCTTTTGACAAATAATAAGGAAACAGCCCATACGTCCTCAGATTGTCTATCAATCTCTTGTAATCTGAATTGTTTTTTTCCTCTTCTGCAAGAAAACCAACATTCCATAGCATATGTTCTTCGGGCTTGTGCAATCGACCCACACCTCGATTGGAGGCATCCACATCCTGATTATAATAGGCCAAAGGTTCGTTCAAAAAAGCCACCTTGTATTTCAGTGCAATTCGAATCCAAAGTAAGAAATCTTCACCAAGTTTTATGCCTTGCGGAAAGCCCTTCATCTCATCAAAAACCCCTCTTGGAATCGACACAGAAATTGAGGTCAAAGGCATCGCCAAAGTCTTTGCATAGACATGGCAATAGTTGATATATCCTTTTTCAAAGCTCGGTTCCAACCCTAAAGGAGCCACCCGGGTTTTATGCTTGGTTTCGTTTACAATAGTATAGTTTGCCCCATAGATTCCTGCTTCGGGGAAGTCAGCAATCAATTTCGACATCTCCTCCAAAAAAGTAGAGTCCCACCAGTCATCGGCATCAAGAAAACAGAGATACTCCCCTCTTGAGAGTGCAACAGCATTATTCCTAGCCATACTCACTCCAGCGTTCCCTTGTTTGTACAAGTGGCACTGGGAATGACTCTCAATGGCATTTTTCGCTACTTCAAAAGAATTGTCCTTGCTGCCATCGTCCATAATCACCAATTCATAATCGGTGAAGGTCTGTGCCAAAACACTTTGGATGGTTTTTACCACATAGGGTGCTTTGTTATACAATGGAATGATAACAGAGAACCTCATAATCCGCTACTATATCTAAATAAAATGATAAGATGACCGATACCGATACTAAAGCAACTTCTTCAAGATGGCATCCACCACGCGTACTGGTAAGGTTGTATAATATGGTTTGCTGGCATGGAGATAACCATGCAGCATCCGTATCCAGGAAGAGCGCGGATCCTTCATCTGCAAACATTCCAAAATCTTGTCATCCCAAATATCAAGCAAACGATAATGCTTAATTCCTTTTTTTTCAATAAACGATTTCATTTCATCACAAAGGAAGGGTGTGCTATCCACATCAACCAAATCAAAAATGTCAAAATCATCCCACAACCATCTCTTGTCAATCGTATAATCCCCCTCCTTGTACTCATTGTTCACTTCTTGATGATAGTATCTACTTAACTTAATAACACTCTTATGGTTTTTATCATAATCAACCATTTGATAGTATCTTAGTTTTACATATTGGAACAGCGTATTATAATATCCAAAATGCAAGATAGGGAAATCCCCAATTTTTCTTTCGCGACCTCCATAACAATAAGGAAGACAATGGGTATGCATATCCAATCCCCCGTTATCAAAAGGCGTTTCTCCGTCATCATGAAACACCCGATACATATTATCGGCATTTGTGGCTTTATAGTGTTCCTTGTCAGGCAAGATGTTTGCCCAGTCCAAAACAAACATATCTTTGGGTTGGGATGAAAGGATTGTCTGCCCATCTCCAGTATCCATCCAATTTGCCGGCAGCACTTCGTCAATGGCCAAATAAACCAAGATCTTGTCGCCTTTTATTTCTCTGGCACATTTCAACGCCATCTCACACCTTCTCGTTTCACTATAGGTCAAATCTTCATCATCCAATAATATCACATTACCATACTCTCCACACATTTCCCTAGTACCATCAGTTGACATCTGATCAACGATAATGATATAATCCGCCCATTGAGAATTTGCCTTTAAGAAAGCTCGGGTCACCCAACCATAGTTCCTGGTTGCTGTCATACATATAAGAAGGGGGCGCTTCTGAATATCCATAGCACTATCAGCTTACAATTATATCCTTTTCATCAACAAAAACAACTTGAATGTTGGCCAAGTCTTTGCACACATTTCCTTCAAAGAATGTCCACCCGAAATTCGAGCAAACTCCTTGGCTTTGCGATAATCGCCACGCTTATATGCAAAATTCATCATTTCCAAATTCAATTGTTTACGCCAACCATCATCATCCCAATGATACTTATTTGGAAACATATCGCAAAGGTACTTCACACATACGGCGTCCTTTTCAAGACGTTGTTTGTGCTTCTCATAATCCTTGGGTCTTGTAATTGATTCGGTCTCAATCCCAAAAGTTGCAGTGGAAACCTCTATGATATCGAAATCCGTATAGGCAGCTAAAATAACCCATGTGTTCCAGTCCTGTAAGGCAAAACGATAACTGATAAAATCATCTAAAGGAAGGTGCGTTTTAAGAAAATCAGCACGATACATTATCGAGGCATTACAACACACGAAGCCCTTCCCATACCAAATTGCATCCTGCAAAGGAATTGACCTATCTATAAAAGCCTTATATTCTTTTATTTCTCCAGTTGCTCTATTATGTGTACGATGATCGGTAATCAGTACATTTGAGCCGCTATGCGATTCCATATAATCCAACTGCAACTGTAGTTTGTTCGGATTATGCCAATAATCATCATTATCACAGTTGCAAATGTATTTCCCTCGACAAGCCTTGATACAAGTTGCCCAATTTGCGCCCAAACCAATATTATGTTCATGAAAAATCAGTCGAATAATATTAGGGTATTTCTCCTTGTATTTTTGAAGAACCTGTCGTGCATTATCTGTAGAGCAATCGTCCCCGATAACAATCTCGATATCTGCGTTTACGATCTGATTGACAATGCTCTCAATCGTCTGTCCAACAGTATCTGCACGGTTATACGACGGTATTACTACTGAAATCAATGTACTCACGTAGAACTATTGTATTTAAATGTAGCCGTTCAAAATAGAACCTACGAAACTTCAATCTTTACTATCGAAAACTATTTATCACTTCAACCACCTGTTTCACATCTTCACCAGTTATCACTTGACTGATTGGCAAACTCAGCTCCTGCATAGCCAACCTCTCTGTGATGGGCAATGAGGCACAATCCCACTGGCCAGCATAGCACTCCTGCAAGTGTGGCGGTATGGGATAGTGGATTAAAGTATGCACACCCTTCTCTTGTAAATAACGCTGCAAATTGTCCCGATGTTCACACAAAATCGGGAAAAGGTGATACACATTGTTTTCATCAGGCAGTCGGGTCGGCAAAGTGATATATGGATTTCTGATATTGTCGTAATAATATGCTGCCACTCGTTGCCTCAAGCGATTATCCTCATCCAGATGCCGCAACTTCACATCCAATACCGCCGCCTGAATCTCATCCAAGCGGCTGTTGCGACCACAATATTTGAACACATATTTTTTTTGACTCCCGTAATTGGCCAAGATCCGAACACAATCGGCCAATTCTTTATTGTCGGTTGTGACCGCACCACCATCTCCCAAAGCTCCAAGATTCTTCCCTGGATAAAAACTATGTCCAGCCACCTCGCCAATCGATCCTGTTCTTTTGCCTCTATAGGTACATCCGTGCGCCTGAGCATTGTCTTCCACCAAATGCAAACCATAATTCACACACAACTCGCCTATTTTTTCCGTATATGCGCATCGACCGTAGAGATGCACCAACAAGATAGATTTTGTGCGAGACGTTATCGCTTCTTCAATCTTGTTTTCATCCAGCTCCAAAGTGTTTGGGTCGGGTTCAACCAAAACCGCCTTCAAACCATTCTCAGTGATTGCCAAGACGGAAGCAATATAAGTATTTGCCGGAACTATGACCTCATCTCCCTCCTGCATAATGCCAAGTTCTATGTATGCCCGATAAATCCAAATCAAGGCATCAAGTCCATTGGCACAACCTACGGCATACTTCGTTCCAATATATTCGGCATAATGCTGTTCGAAGTGAGCATTTTCCTCACCTTGCAAATACCAACCACTATCCACCACGCGTTTCACGGCATTATGGATTTCATCTGTATATTTAATTGTAACATCCTTTAAAGAAAGGAAAGGAATATCAGTTTTCATAACAACAGCTATTATTCGGTTATTCTACGAATAAACTTGGCAGGATTCCCTAACCACAATTCGCCCGCAGGAACATTCTTCGTCACCACACTTCCTGCACCTATCATTGCATTTTCACCTATTTCAATTCCACATAGTATTGTAGAGCCCGCACCCACACTGGCACCCCGCCTGACAATAGTCACTTCCTTTTGCCACTTCTCGTTTTTTGAGCGCGGATAACGGTCGTTGGTAAAAGTAACATTTGCACCTATAAAGACATTATCCTCCAATGTGATGCCGTCCCATAATTGCACACCACTTTTCACCGTCACATTATTGCCTATATTTACCTCGTTCTCAATGAAACAATGAGAACAAATATTGCAGTTTTCACCGATAGTTGCTTGAGGCAACACCACACAAAACTGCCACACATTAGTGCTGTCAGGGACATAAGCTTTGCATTCGGAAAGAGGATGTATCATAATCCTTTAAAACTTAAAAAGCATTGATAATCACGAATATAATCCTCAGCCTCATATTTCTCACTAGCCAACACCATACAAACCGTTCCACCTGAGAAATTATCCAAATCCCGCCAGAGACCTGGTGCAACAAGAAGTCCTTTCCACGGCTTATCCAAAACAAATGTTTTTCTCTGCCTCCCATCGTCCAAAGTAACATGTACCGAACCGCTAGTCGCTATCATCAGTTGCTGCAACTGTTTGTGGGCATGGGCGCCACGCGATGTTTCTGGCACCATATAAAGATAATATATTCGTCGTATTTCAAATGGAATATCAACACCGCCCTCAATTACAGAGAGGTATCCGCGATTATCATAATACTTACGAATATCTATCACTCCACAATCATTGACTGTAGTTTGATGCGAATCTTTCATCATATTGTCTGTTTTTGTATATTTCTGTGATGAACAATCCGTTTATAAAAGCTCATAGCAACAAAATGAACACGTGTTTTGACTGCCTGCTTCGCCTTGCCATAATGCTGAGTTTGACAAATGCATGACGGGGCTTGTTTCAGTAAGGCACAAGCTTTTCTGTATTCCAAATGGTATAAATAAAGTAAAAATTCCTTATAAAACACATAATCCGCAGCCCATTCCTCGGAGAAAGGCACATCGTCGGGGAACAAATTATGCAAGTAGCGGCGGATGTCTGCCAACCCCTTATGATAGGCTAAATAACGCGGATGGTCATAGGACACAAACGTTGCCGATTCTTGATGTACCCGATACACACATGTCTTATCGGGAAGGTAGCCGAAACGCGTGTGATGCGCCAATACACTCTGCATAGGATAGTCCTCAACAGGGAAACCGAGGCGAATGTATGCATCCAAGTCAACATATTGCATCAAATCCCTACGAATGAGTAGCGACAGCGGCATAGCATATACCCCACCAAAACGATCGTGATAATAGCCCCTAACATCTCCGTCTGGAATGGGATGAAGCGGGGCGATTCCTTCCATCAACTTACCCGTATGCACCATCAACCGATAGCCATTAGTGCAAACAACTCCATATTCAGGATGCTCCTGCATAAAATGAAGTTGCTTTTGAAGCTTATGCTCATCACACCAATAATCGTCGCCAGCAAGGATGGCCAAATAGTCGCCTGTGCAAGCCTTCGCTGTTCGGGCGAAATTGCCCATAATACCTAAATTTTTCTCATTAGGGAGCAGTCGGACCACGTTGGGATAACGTTTTTGATATTCATTGCATATATTCCATGTGTTATCCTTACTACAATCCTCGCCTACCACCACTTCAAGTTCAAAGTCCCCCTGCTGGCAAATGACGCTGTCTAAAGCCTGCCCGATTGTGTCCTGCTGGTTGTATGTAAAGACCACAACGGAAATTTTCACACTCCCATTCATCATACCTTTTTCAACAATCCTCCTTCTTTGTGTTTATTTGACAGAAAATTCCCCATCTTTTAACTGCATCACCACAAAATCACTTCTATTGTCGGGTTGTGGGGATATAAATGTGGAATGGCCATTGAGCCTTGCACCATAGGGGCCAAAAGAGCCTTGGCTTGCAATTACCACATCGCACTGGGAAATCAATATCAAGTCTTCGTATGCCTTATTGCCACTAACAAGTGTATATGGTGACATTACTGAAGGGCATATATTCTCTTTCACCCAATCTAGGTCATCAGAGAAAAAATAAAGGTGAACATTGTTGAAGTTTTGCTCAACATAACTTATCGCATTGAAAAAATACGACGACGGAACAGTTTTATACCACTCATCTTCATAATTTGCCAAATCGCCTCTTCTAATATGTACTGCCACACTTTTGCCATTGGGAGGAGCAGAAATAGAAAAATCAATATCACGAAGTTCGGAAGGTTTGAAATACTTGGCAAAAAGACTTCCAAAATCAGCTGCTTGCTGCAATTCATAATGGCCACCAAAAAATGTTGTCCTACCAAGTTTATCCGGTAATGTCCTCTCCTTCCATCCGAAAAATATCTTGTAAAAGCGGCCCATTCCAGAAGAAATCGTGTGAAAATCCAAATTAGGGAACATTTCCGTCAATTCGAAATCTCTTGACGCCACACCTGAGATATGTTCCTTTTCATACCATGTGATATCGTAATAAATTCTGGCATCATCAGCATAGTATTGAGCTTCAAGGTATCTGAGCATCTGGTCGCAGAGACCAGAGTCGATGCAATATATCACTCTGGGGCGCACAACTCTCAATTGCACAAGAATCTTATCAATGAATTGAAAAAAAGAAGACCCTAGTGAAACTATAAGATTTTTTATTTCCATACTACCTTCCTTCACAATCTTTGAATCTAGGAAACTTCCCTACCGTAAACTTTTCAACAAATTGCTCAGACACATTCACACGAGGTAAGTAATGCTTACCTGTGAACCAACTCGTCCTCACTGAGCCTTCCAAAGCAGAGAAAGCCAAATCATACCCCATACTATGTATCTGCCTTCTATTTCGGTTTGATACCTCAATTAAACGTCCATACGGGAAAGCAAATGCTTTCACTTCAACGCCTAATTCTTGTTCCAACCACCGTTTACCCTTCACACATTGTTCTGTCATCTCACTAGCCGTAAGGTTGCGAAACACAAGATGTTGCAAGCCATGTCCTCCAATGCTGCAAAGTGGGTTATGCGCCAACTCCTTAAGATGTTCCATCGTTATATACTTTGGTTGGTCCACCAAATCTTTTGTCACAAACATCGTGAAAGGGATGCCATATCGTTTTAGAATTGGATAGGCATCGGTGAAAACGGTGTCGTAAGTGTCGTCAAATGTGAGATGAAAACATTTGGATTGCCATTGACATTGACCGACCATCAGTCCCAACTCTTCCTGCGAAAGAGCCTTCCAACCGTTGTCCATAAAAAAACGCATCAAACGTTCAAACGAGGCACAAGTCAGTTCAAAAGCGTTCTTACATTCTCCCCGAGTGGGTTTGAACCCATGCACCATCAATACTATTGGTGCCTCTTGACCATAGAGCCTCCATAACAGGCGCAACCAATGCTTGAAAGCCCTATTGTGTTCACGTATTATCCTTTGTCTGAACGAAATCATTCAATAGACATTTTCGACCTTTATGAGTTCAGCTAAGTCAGGTTGCCTCAAATATTCAAAGAACCGAAGCGCGCCTTTATGTTGTTGGATACTAAAGAAAGTCTTCCTTCTCTTCTGTCGCAAAACATAATATTGAAATGACTTTTTCCATAACCAAAACTTCTGATTGAGTTTGTATTTTCTCACCTCTTTGGTCATCATAAAATGATTCTTTCTATAGAAGGCATAAGCTTCTGCTGTACCATTATTATAAAAATGACGTGCCAATCCAGACTCGCTTCCGTGAATTGCGACTTTTTGCATATGTTGCATCACCGCAAAAGGTGTGTATCCTATGAGGCAATGTTCTTCAAAGAGTTTTTTCACAAAACCTGTATCGCCATCACCGATGAGATGCTTACCAACAAGATCGGGATTAAAACCATGCAAGCGCTCAAAAGTCCCCCTTTTAACTGACATAAGGCCTCCATTGAGATAAATGTCATAACCATATTGAATCTCATCACCCAAATTCAATTCTCCAAGCATAAACCGATATGGCTCAATCCAATCTGGTTCTTCTTCATCCCAAAGCAACTCTATTTTTCCTGTAACAGCTTCACATTCAAAATTCCCGTCATACACTTCTTGAATCCGCTCAAGACATTCTGGATTAAATAGCCCATCATCGTCAGCAAAAACCAGGATATTCCCTTTTGCCTCTCTGACACCCGTATGACGTGCAGCAGTGGATCCCTGACGCGGTTCGTACAAATAATGAAAGTTATCCTTATCCACAATCATCCTTTCCACCACATCTTTGGTGCCATCAGTAGAGCAGTTATCGACAACGAGAACCTCGTACTCCTCATTAGGAAGCGTTTGAGACATCCACGTAGGCAAGGATTGCCGCAAAGTTTCTATACCGTTATATGTAGGAATGATGACCGAAAACATCATAAAATCTATTTCCCAACTAAACTAACAATTATCTTTATTTATAAGATTCACACCCACAAAAGTCCATTTTTCAATACTCCAAGCTGTTTTCATCAAATCGACATCCATTTCATTTGCTCCATAATGGCAGCTATGTTAGTGTCTCACTTGGGGGTGAATACTTATATATGTTCGCCTATCTCCTTAGCAGTAAGACCGAAAATATTTGGAACAACAATCGTTCAACAAGATGTCATTAGATTATCGGGGTCTCCGAATATGCTGATGGGTGAAAACTCGGTTACACCATCCTCAATTTTATCCTTTCCAATCAACATTTTCCCGAACCACTCGTGCTGGCACACCAGCAACTAAACAATGAGGAGGCACATCTTTAGTTACCACAGCCCCACATGCGACAATAGCCCCCTCTCCAATAGTCACTCCTGGCAATATTATGGCATTTGTTGCAATCCAAACATGATTTCCGATTACCACTGGTAGAATTTGTTCACGACTCACCTCTACCGAAACGGGCTTGTATTGACACAACTTATCATAAATCTCATGCCAAGAATTGTCCATTATACGAACGCCTTCTGCTATAGCACAATTGCATCCAATAGTAACACCTCTTGAGCAATCAATATTTGATCCATTAAGATATGTATTTCCACCGATGGTAAGGCAACCGCCATTATGTACATTCACAACAGTATTGCGGTGAAAGCTAACATTACCACAAATATGCAAAGTGGCATTCTTTGCCAATTGTAGTCTACAATACAATCCTTTATCCAAACCATAATCTTGGCGGTTAATCTCAAGAGAAGCTCTTTCATCCATTATTACACGAGATGATGGGTCCAATATCACACGAGACATATTCAATACCCTAATGCTACTGCTCTTTGGTTTACTAACACGCAAATATAGCAATAACGTCTGAAGCCAATTGATACTTGACAAAACGCGGAAATACTTAACTATTTTCAGCCTCATCAGAATTCCCTTGTTCCGCAGAACACGAATTTAACGAATTTTAATGCTCTCTTTTTACCTAAACAATTCAAAACAAAGAAGTTTTTAAAAAAGTGCTTTTTACAGAGTCTTCTCAGTTCTTGAACATCCTTGTCTAACATCATCGGTGCATATCTCTCATATTGCATAACAATAAAGCGCTCAGTCGCACGAGTCGATTCTATGATTTCCTTTTCCTCCACCGGAATTAATTTGACAAGATTGTCCATATATTTTCCACAGACGAAACTATTTTCGTAGACAGCATTCGGCGTAGGGATTTTTTTCAGGTTTCCTGTTAAAGATGCCACATTTTCGCGATAAATATAGTATGGAATATTGCATGCCATCATTTTCTGAGAAAACAAAACAGATTTATACGAATACGGTACATCTTCTCCCATATTGATTTCCGGAGATTCGATACCGGCCTCATCCAAAAAATGACGTCTTAAAACCTTTGTCCAAACAGGGCTAATTTCCCCAGTATACTTCAAACATTGTTGTCGCCAAAAAGCCTTGCCCGAATAGATTTTTCCGTCCTCCGCCCAAGGCTTTTTCTCTCGCTCAAACAGAGTTCCATTTCTCAAAATGCTATATCCAAACAATAAAACATCCAAACTATTCTCTTCGCAACAATTCAATATCTCTTTCAAGCAATTCGGAGCAATCATATCATCCGAATCCACATTCCAGATATACTTGCCTCGGGCTATCTTACGACCTGTATTACGAGCTGCACCCAATTTTTTGTTTACCTCATGCTCCACCATAATTAGATTCTTATGCCTCTTTTGGTAATCAAGCACAATATCACGCGAATGGTCGGGTGAAGCATCATTCACGCAAATCACCTCATATTCCTCCTCGGGAATATCCTGCTGAAACACACTATCCAAACATTGGGCGATGTATTGTTCAACATTGTAAAAAGGAATGATGATGGATAAACGTATCATATTTTCATCCGTATTTTCATTTTTTTTGCGCTCTTTACAATTATTAGCGCCAAATAGCCGGTCAATAGCTACTATCATACATTACTATACAGCACACACAGATGATAACGGCGGATAGTTACCTATCTCAATCCAGTGAATTTGGATTTCTTTCGACTATCATCCATTACCAATAATTTGCTCCAAACGATGTTTCACACCACTTATCATCTCCCAGATTTTATTCTCAGCATCCTGCAGCAAACGTGGTTGTCCCATAAAATAATTTAGATAAGACTCATCCTTTATCAACTGCTCCATCTTCTTTTTAAGTGCTCTTCCCCCATCCTTCTCATTATAAAACAAAACCACATCCTTATTAATAATCCCTAACTCAGGATCATTATAACTGCCCCAATAGATAGGAATACATCCTGCAGTTATGGCTTCAAACAATTTTTCAGTTACATACCCATAACTATTACTATTCTCCGGACAGATATTAAATATATACTGCTTCAAGTACGCAATCTTATCATCCGCAAACTCGTTCTTTAAAGTATCGTCATTATGGCGCCATTTACCAGGATAATCAATTTTTTTTACCTCACCAACCACATCCGCAATCTGCGCACGAATGCCACTCGGATCCCATGATGATACCGCACTCACCCACTTCTTTTTATCGTCAATCTTCGGATAGCGCAACTCATCGCACCGCTTACATACATCTTCAAATGTATAGCAATCGCCAAACGCATACATAATCCACAATGGCAGACGCTGATACTTCTGATGCTCAAAACAATCAAAACCCAATGCCAGGTGAATCTTGGGATTCGATAGCATATAATCCGCATACTGAATATGCATCTCTAAATGCACATTCTCACCCGAATAGAACACATTGATATCATCCGCAACATCATCTACCAACCGCCGATCTCCAAACACACTCCAAAACCCTATTGTTTTTTTCGTTGTTGCTAACAAGTTGTGAGCTTGCACAAAACGATACAACCAAAAATCTTCCGCTGTTATCCCCCAAAAATTATATAGATGCACCTGTCCTTCTGACTGTATCTGCTTCGCTTTCGCTACTTCTTCTCTATGTTCTCGATGTTCATGCCAGAGATATATCGCCTTACGAACTGCCATAACTAATCAATACTTCATTGCATTTATTTCCATCACTCTAACAAATCCTTCTGTTCCTGTGTCACTTGTATCTCTCGAACAAACCTCGCTGGATTACCACCATATATTGTATAATCAGGCACATTGCATGTCACCACACTACCTGCTCCTATCACTGCACCTTTTCCAATATGTACTCCCTTCAATATAATCGAATTGGCCCCAACCCAAACATAATCTTCAATTACCACTTCTTTTGCTTTTACATTCGCGTCATTATCAAATGTCCTCAAATACGGATTAACCGCATGCATATCATTATCATATATCATCACATTTGCCCCTAATCCTACATACTTTCCAACACTTACTTTCTGCATACTACATATTGTTACTCCCGACAATCCAGAATGAGCTCCAATACGTATCTCTGCTCCTGATCGCTGTGTCACAAACCTACATTCATGAACCACTCCTGCTAAATTACTCGCGGCTGTATTGTTCAGTGTCACTCCATCTTCTATCACTATCCTCGAATCGGTGCTCCACTTCTGTATTGTCGCATAACCATCAATATTTACTTCTCCACAGCATTCGCATTGTTTTCTCAACTCTTCAAGTGGAGATTTGCGTGGCATCAGCTTCTTTAACAAACGTCTGAACATACCTTCAACCGACCTAAGAAAGATACATATATCCCTGATTATTCTTATACGACAAACTATATCCACTTGGAGACACGCAATCCGCTATCTCCAAAATAAAAGCACGAGGAATATCAACTATTCCTTCCACAGTTGAATTCGTCAAATATATATCCACACAATACGGACCAGCCATCATTCCCTTGGGCAAACGGACTATTTCGTCAATATCAAATTCACCAGCAGGAAATATCGGTGAATCACCATAATTTTTGCTATATAGCATCACTGGCACTCCAGCTGCATCCGACACCTGCATCTCAAGAGATAATTTCTGTGCGTTTTGCAACACTCCCAAAATCTTAATATGCATATCCAAACCGTCTGACGTCAAAGTCAATCGGGTGCTTTGCGAACCATTTACAAATATTTTCTTTATTGCCACACCTTCCTTACAATTGGAAATCAAATCCACTATTTTCTCACCAGATAACGTATCAGCAACCAAATACTCATCTATCGTCTCAATTATTCCGCCCATAAATTTCACTTGACCTTTTTCCAGCAACACTCCCTTTGTACACAAACTTCTAACACTTCCCATATTATGACTAACGAAAAGGACTGTACGGCCTTGACCTTGCGACACATCTTTCATCTTCCCAATAGCTTTCTTCTGAAACTCCGCATCGCCCACAGCCAAAACCTCATCCACCACCAAAATTTCAGGATCAAGGTGGGCGGCCACAGCAAAACCAAGACGCACCATCATACCACTACTATATCTTTTTACCGGCGTATCAATATACCTTTCACAACCAGAAAAATCCACAATTTCATCTAGTTTACGAGAAATCTCTGCCTTAGTCATACCAAGGATAGCGCCATTCATAAAGATATTCTCACGGCCTGTCATTTCGGGATGAAAGCCCGTGCCAACCTCAAGCAAAGAACCTATGCGACCTCTAGCTTTGATAGTTCCAGTGGTAGGGCCAGTCACACGCGACAGCAGTTTCAATAGTGTACTTTTCCCCGCGCCATTCTTACCAATGATTCCTACCACATCACCTTGTTCAACTTTGAAGTTAATGTCTTTCAAAGCCCAAACATACTCACTGTCGGCAACTGTGGAGCGGTCATTCACTGAGCCGATTTTCAAATAAGGGTCTTCCTTGTGCAACACGGCAGTCTGCCACCAACGGTTTAGGTCGTGGCTAAGCGTTCTGGTTGAGACCAAACCCAAACGGTATTGTTTGCCAATATTATTAAATTCTATCGCTGTTGGCATATGTTTTTTTATTCTTTTTAATCCTTACGAAAGGAATAATTAGCTGATTCCGAAAACAATCATATAGTAAATACAATGTTTCAAACCGAACCTCTTCCATCTATCCAACAATAAGCAAAATCCCTGTTAAATAAGGAGGTACCTATTGCATCATGTAATCTACTCTATCATAAACAAACCTCATATTGAACTTCTCATCCCCTGAAAGTCTACTGTTCCCCCAAACGTGTCACTCTGAAAAGCTCAATTCTAACGTCGAGCTTCAACTATCATTGTTTCTAATAGATTAAAATCATACGGAAGAAATTTGAAATGCTGTTCCACGCCATTTAAGACAGAATGACTGCTCTTGCTCATTTCACATAGGCTAATGCCCTTAAACCCAACTTCTGTCAAAAAACAGGAAAGCGTCTCGAAATCATAAACAATCTTATGTCCCCACGAAGTATGAAAATAATTCACAGCGAAAACTGGGGATGAAGGCATCTCACTTCGTTCCGCATTGAATTCAATATAAGCTTTATTGATGTCCTTTTCAGGATGTTCGTACAAATCCACCAGAAACTTCAGGTCGGGTGTAGCAATGCGAATCACACCATTAGGTTTCATAATCCGGAAACACTCCCTAAGCATATTTGATGCCTGCTGATAAGTCAAGTGCTCAAAAAGATGTTCGGAGTATACGTAATCAAAAGATGCGTCAGGTATCGGGAAAGGCTCACCCGCATCCATAAACATAGGGCTTCCCTTGCGTAAATTCGATGAGCCATCTGTATTGAGCCATCCCTCCAAAGGATTTGGGCCACAACCTATCTGTAACTTGGCAACCTTATGATTATTCAAATACTTATTGACTTCTCTCTTCCGCCAGCCAGCAGATTTCCGATATGAGAAAAGCAACAGACGAATAGCCTTTTTTATCTTAATCCTGCCCATACAATTATGATTGTCAATACATTACAAACCTAACCCCTCACCAGTCATCATTGCATCCTTACACCGTATCCATAAAGCTCTTCTGCACCTTGTTGAAAATCAAAATGCCGAAAGCCAGCACGACAAGCGTAAAGCCGAGACTATAAGCTAACCAACCCCAACCAATGAACTCGCCTGCACTTAAAGCACCGTATTTGAAAGTCTCAATCACAGGTGTGACGGGATTAAGACACATAATGGTCTCCAAATCCATTCCCAAAACCTTCTTGCCAGCTACCTGGCTCAGGGGATAAACGATTGGAGTACCATACATCCATAACTGCACTACAAATGTGAAGAGTATTTGCAAGTCGCGATACTTGGTCGTCAAGGATGAAATAACAATACCGAACCCCAAGGCCAAACCAGCCATCATCACCACCAAAAGCGGGAAAAGAAGAAAATACCAATTAGGACTCGGTGCCATACCAATGATGGCATAGTAGATATACACAACGACAAACAATCCGAACTGTATGCCGAAACGAACCAAATTGCTGGTGACATTTGCCATCGGCATGATTAACCTCGGAAAATACACTTTGCCGAATACGTTTGCATTAGTCACAAAAGTATTTGAAGTTTTGGTAAGGCAATCGGCAAAATACTGCCACATACACACACCGCCAAGATAGAACAATGGTTGGGGTACGCCATCAGTGGGAATGCCAGCAATGCCACCAAACACGACCATATACATAATCACCGTCAAGGCGGGTTGGATAAGCCACCACAGTGGCCCCAAGACAGTCTGCTTGTATTGCACCGTAATATCCCGTTTCACAAAAAGGGTCAACAAGTCGCGGTAATCCCATATTTCTTTCAGGTTCACCTCAAAAAGACCATTATGGGGCTTGATTACGGTAGTCCAATTTTCATTTTCTGAAGACTTTCTCATTGTTCAAAAAGGGTAAAGCTTCGCGTCCTGACTCACATCAGGAAAGCATAACTATTTAAAACCAAACCATTTGCCTCAATTATGAAACAAAGGCATTTTGACTGTAACCATAGCATAAACAAGTCTACAATTACAATCCGCAAAAGTACAAAATAATTTTGATACAAAGCAACAAAAAAGCTGCTGTCTGACTATTATTTTATTTGGACCGCTCGCCCTTGAGTATAATGCTGCCAACAATCTTCCAAAAATAATTCCAGTCAGTGCGAAATGGATGTTCCAAATAAGCTACCAAATACTGCCGTTCGTTTTCCTGAATCTCATCAAGCGTTTCTGGCATATCGACATAATAAGGCGGCAAAAGACCAGGTTTTGTTTTTATCCTAAGTTCTTGTATTTCTTTACTATACAAACTAAAATATTGTTGACTCAATGGTCTTACCCCGACCAACTTCATTTGCCCCTTTATCAAATTGATAAACATTGGCAACTCATCAAGCCACGTCTTACGCAGAAAACGTCCCCACTCCGTCACACGATAGTCGTCATTGAACTTGCCACCCACGTCCAAATCATTGTTCTCGTAGATATAGGTCTGCAAATATTCCGAATAGGCATACATAGTACGGAACTTGAACACGTTGAACAATTTCCCGTCTTTCCCATACCTTCTCAAACGAATAAAAGCGCCATAACTATGCTGTTCGGTACTGGGCGGACGTTTCTTTTGCGCGATGACACAATACCTGTCGTGGATATACTGCTCACTCACCACATCGAAACCACAATAATACAACCTGCCCAACACCTCGGGCCTCGGGAAAACTTTTCTCACTTTCCGAGTACAGAAATAATAGAAACGACGTGTCAGCCTTATCTTTGGACACACTCTATGCCAAAGAAAATCAAAAAAATAGATGACATAGGCAATCACCCTTGGGTATTTGCTGAAGATTTGGGCACGACGTTTCTGTGCAGTATCGAAAGCACAGATAAAATAACCGTCTTGCTTCAATTTTGCATTGGCACTACGCAAAAACCGATTCAAGTACCTGACTGCATTCAGATGTTCCTTTGCCAAGAGGATTTCCGCTTCACCGTCAGGCACTGCCCAAGTCTTATCAGCATAATCATTTAGCCATTTCGAGCGCTCGGGACTACGGGGGGTTTCGGCCACCGCAAGAAATTCGCTCAGCTTTTCGGGAGCTTTGTCAAACTCAAACATAGGGGCATGCTGGGTCTCAGTTACGGCAAGGTATTGCATCACCTCATCGTAATTGTCGCGAGCAATCATATTGCTAAAAAAAGACCTAATGCCCATATCTTCAGCCGTTTATTTCTTCAAAAAATCCTTGATGGCATCACAAATCACATTCTGGTCGTTCTCCGAAAGGTAAGGATGAATTGGCAAGGAAATAACTGTGTCGGCTAACTGGTCAGAGACAGGACAATGGTTATCGTCCAAATCCAAATCTTTGAATGCCGTCTGACGGTGCATCGGAATAGGATAATAAATCGCTGTTGGAATGTCTAAGGCTTTGAGAGTCTCTTGCAATCCTGCTCTAACTTCTTTGTTCTCAACTTGAATCGTATACTGAGCCCAACTGGAGTAAAAGTCATCGGGCACAATGGGTGTCTTAACTGCATCCATCAACTTCTGGGTATAGCGAGCTGCCACTTTATTGACATCCACCAATTCGAACTCCCTAAAAGCCTTCAACTTCACAATCAGAATGGCCGCTTGGATGCTGTCCAAACGCGAGTTCATACCGATACGTACATTGTCGTAACGATCGCTGCCCTTTCCGTGGATATGATAGGACTCTATTAATGCTGCCCAATCATCATTATCAGTGAACACAGCACCACCATCGCCATAACAGCCGACGGGCTTGGCGGGAAAGAAAGAAGTGGTGGAAATGTCGCCAAAGGTGCAGGCCTTACGGTCGCCTATACGGCCTCCAAAGCCTTGGGCTCCGTCTTCGAGGACATAGAGTCCATACTTTTCAGCCAACTTGCGTATAGCCCTAAAGTCGGCAGGCAGGCCAAACAAATCAACGGCGATGATGACTCGAGGTGTGAGCTTGCCATTTTTCAACGTCTGTTCGATCTTGTGTTCAAGGTCGGCGACATCCATATTATAAGTGTCCTTGTCGACATCCACGAAAACTGGTGTCGCTCCTTGCATAGCGATGACCTCAGCCGAGGCAAAAAAGGTAAAACTGGGTACGAACACGGCATCACCAAACTTCACATCCCAAGCTTTAAGAGCGAGGAGCAAGGCATCCGTCCCACTATTGCAAGCCACACAATGCTTAACCCCGACGTATTCAGCAAACGCCGTTTCCATTTCCTTAATTTTCGGGCCCATCACATAGGCCGATGACGCCACCACATCGAGAATGGCCTTGTCCATTTCGTCCTTGAGGACGGTATATTGAGTCTTTAGATCTCTGAATTGCATAATTTACAATATTACAGATTGAAGCAGACACATTGCGTCTCTACATCAAACGTTCCAACTGTCCATTGATTTCATTATATTTTCTACCACAATCGCAGTGCAGTGTGGCATTTAGACGTTTGCCGCATTCGCAAACCCAACCTATTTGTCGGGCTGGAACTCCGGCCATCAAAGCATAGGGTTTAACATCCTTAGTCACCACCGCGCCAGCAGCGATAAGAGCGCTCTTGCCCACAATATGACCACAGACCACGGTACAGTTGGCACCTAACGAAGCACCTTCACAAATCTTGGTCTTAGCATACACGCCATGCACTGGGAAATGCGCACGTGGGGTGGTCACATTGGTAAACACACAGCTCGGTCCACAAAACACATTATCCTCAATCTCTACACCTTCGTAGATTGAAACATTGTTTTGAACCCGCACATGATTACCAATCTTCACATTGTTGCCAACATTTACATTTTGGCCAAAAGAGCAACCTTCGCCTATCTGGGCTCCCGACTGGATGTGGCAAAAATGCCAAATCTTTGTTCCCTTTCCTATACTTACGTTATCGTCAACGTAACTGCTTTCGTGTATATAATAGTCATTCATTCTTGTTCTTTGTTTTTAGTCGGCCATACAACCTTTTTCTATATGCTCTAAGGTCAGAGGCCTTAACTCTATTCCCAACCCGAGGCAAGCACATCAGCAATGTGTATCACCTTTATGGGCAGTCCTTCCTTCTCGATCAATGCCTTTTGGTGCATCAGGCAAGTCATATCTGTCGAAACAATATATTCTGCACCTGTATTCATCGCATTTTTAACCTTATGGCTCGCCATACCCATCGCCAACGTCTCTTGGTTTACTTCCAATGAAAAGTCAGCACCGCAACACATGTCAGACTGCTTCATCTCGACCAATTCCAATCCCCTCACCTTCAATAGCAGCTGACGAGCTTCCTTACCTATGCCCAAACCCCGCAAAGCGCTGCAACTGTCATGAAAGGTCACCTTATGAGGGAACTCTGCGCCAAAATCGTCAAAATGCAACTGGTTGACCAAGAAGTCGGTCAACTCAAAAATATTAGCAACCATTCGCTTGAAATTCAAGTGATTGGCCGTATTAAAAAACAATTCTGGATAGTGTTTCCTGATGTAATGCACACAAGCAGCAGAAGGAGCCACCACCGGACCTTTATATGAAAAATCGTTGAGAAACTTGTCGCCCAACTCTTTGGCTTCTTCCAAAAAACCAGCGTGATACGCAAAGCGCCCGCAACACGTCTGCTCTGGATTGTATTCCACCTCAACGCCTGCACGTTCCAAAACCTTCATAGTATTGGATGCCACATGAGGATAGAACTGGTCAATAATGCAAGGTACAAACAGCTCAACTTTCATAACGTAAAGTACGCATAAAATCGTGCAAAAGTACGGATTTTATTTTTTGACTAAGCCAATTTGTCAAAAATATTATCAATTTCATCTATAAAAAGTCAAAAAAGAGGCATCTTTCCAATAGTTAGGATAGGATTTTTCCACTACTTCAGGGTAGTCGAATCCAACTGGCCCTACCAAAATGGACAATGGTGCCAAAGCCATTACGATGCGATGGTCGTTATGGGCACAAAAATGCACAGGACGGTTGCCAAGTTTTGCAAGTTCCGTTTGCATTGCCTCCACTCTATTTGATTCTTTGAGAGAGAGGTTGTCGAGACCATCAAAAGTGGCTTTTATCCCCAATACAGCACAAGTGGCGGCCAAAGTTGGATAGAGGTCGGGGTGTTGAGAAAAATCAAAATGTAATGGGCGTTTTTCATAAGGTATTTTCCTCAAAACAATGGCATCGTTTTCAATGAAAGTGCCGACGCCCAACTGCCGCATCCAATCCAATATAACAATATCACCTTGAAGTGTGGACAATGACAAGCCTCGCAATCGAATCTCACATTCCTCGCTCAATGCCGCCATTTCATACCAATATGAGGCCGCGCTCCAATCTGCGCCAATCGTATAGGACCTTGATTGATAAGGTTTCGGAAACACTTTAATCAACCTTCCTTTTTGTTCAATTTCTGCACCAAAATGCCGCATTATGGCCAAGGTCATTTCGAGATAGGGCAGTGAACTCAGTTCGCCAATCAATTCCATTTCCATGCCTTTAGGCCATATCGGTGCAGCCAACAATAAGGATGAGGCAAATTGGCTGCTTTGGGTCATATCGATGTCCACTTTACCACCAACAAGAGACTTGCCATCGATTTGCAACGGAAGGAAGCCCTCCTTTTCAACATACTGAATAGCAGCTCCTAATTTTCTCAAAACCACAACTAATGATGCCATAGGGCGCTGACACATACGCTCCGTGCCCGTCAAAAGCCAATGGCCTTCGTGACAAGCAAGATAAGTCGTCAAGAAACGCGCCGCCGTGCCACAGTCGGTGATGTCGACTACTTGTGGCTTGCCTTTTATGTCATTCCAAGGCTGAATTGTGCGTCGGCAGGAATCTATAAAAGGCAAGCCCTTCAATGCCTTCATCAACACCTTTGTGTCGTGAGAATCGGACAGATTCTGGAACACAGGCGCAAAACCTCCATACGCCGCAATCATCAAAGCACGATTGCTTTCGCTCTTGCTGGCAGGCAAAGTGAGGTCACATCGCAGTTTCATCTTTTCTGCACCTTAGTGATGACATAATCCAAAGCCTCGCGCACCAATGACGGTTCCACTTCAACATCCCAAACGGGTTCTCCTATTGCTTTTAGTAAAACGAATCGGGGTTGGTCGCCCTTGCTTTTCTTATCGTGAACGAGGTATGACAAAACAGAATCGGCATCAGATTCAGAGAACGCAATCTCAGCTTCAGACAAGAGTAAAGATAGCTGCTTTTCAAAGTCCAGCAGAGTATTTTTATTAAGGCCAAACTGCTTCACTGAAAGCCACAAAGCCGCTGCCATACCCAAAGCCACTGCTTCACCATGAAGCAAAGGACAATCCATTGCTAGGCAATGACTTTCGAAAGCATGACCATAGGTATGACCAAAGTTCAGTATCTTTCGTATGCCAGTTTCATAAGGGTCTTGTGCCACAATCTCTCGCTTGATTTCGCCTGCAGGAAGAATGTATTGCTCATAATTCTCCAAATCAGCTTGCAAGAGTTTGGAGTCGGCAATGAAGCCATATTTTATCGTCTCAGAAAGACCAGAAAGGAGTTCCCTGGTGGGTAAAGTCTTCAGAAAGTCAGGATTTATCAGAACCTCTTCAGCATCTGCGAAAGTGCCGATTTGGTTTTTCGCACCTCCAAAATCGATACCTGTTTTCCCTCCTATAGCAGCATCAACCATAGCGAGCAAAGTGGTAGGGACATTGATGAACTTGATGCCGCGTTTGTAGGTCGAAGCAGCAAAACCGCCCAAATCGGTAACAACTCCACCACCGAGGTTGATCAACAACGCGTTTCGGTCGGCATGGTGTTTCATCAAAACCTTCCAAATCCGTTGGACGGTTTGCAGGTTTTTGTGTTGTTCGCCTGCCTTGATAACAATATCAATTGCCGAATCACAATGCAGCCAATGAGCCACTTCGGGCAACCAAAATGGAGCCACGTTTTCATCGGTGAGGATGAAGACTTGGGAAGCATTAGAAAGTATAGATCCCATTCCTCGCTGCGCACCACGCGGGGATGACATACTTTCTAATGCTTCGGAATGTATGTCATTCCAAGGTTGGCCAGTACGCAGGCGGGTATCTATGCTATCTGAGGCTTGGTTTATGTTCATTTTCAATTCACTCGTTATCAGTCAGCAATTCGCAAGTAATCAATCGTTCATCATCCGTTTCGCCATACCGAATCTCCACGCGAATGTACTTTTCAGGAAGCAAAGGTTCAATCATTTCAGGCCACTCGATGAGACAGAGGTTGCCGCTATCGAAATAGTTCTCATAACCAATGTCGTAAGCTTCTTCCAACTTCTTAATGCGGTAGAAATCAAAATGATAGACAGACTCACCCTCTTCGGTGACATACTCATTCACAATAGCAAAAGTCGGGCTGTTTACCTCATCGGTGACACCCATTCGGTGGCAGAGGTTCTTGATTAGGGTCGTCTTGCCCGCACCCATCGCACCATAAAATGCAATTATGTCGGCTTCATCACGCAGGGAAATCAAGTAGTCGGAGATTTCTGAGAGTTGCTCCACATCGCTAATATGGAATTCTTTGGAATTCATTTCTTTGGAATTTGCGCTGCAAAGATAATACTTTTTCGTTCGTTTTCGTCATTGCGAGGCCTCATTCCGTGAAAACGGAAAACGACGAAGCAATCCAGATGTATAGTTCTTTATCTAGATTGCTTCATTCCTCGCAATGACGCGAAGCGACACGGGTGCTATGCCAAAAAAAACATTGCTCGCAATGCTTGCAATTTGGAAGATTCTACAATAAATCTTACTTCGCCGTGAGATGCGTCACTGGAATCAGCATTTCGCTCATCGAGATGCCGCCGTGCTGGAATGTGTTGCGGTAGTAGCTGACGTAATAGTTATAGTTGTTCGGGTAAGCGAAAAAGTCGCTTTCTCCAGCAAAGACGTATGTTGTGCTGAGATTGACTTTGGGCAGGAATATCTTCTCTGGGTCTTTTACCTCGAAGACTTCTTTCGGGTTGTATTTCAGGTTCTTGCCATATTTGTAACGCAGGTTGGTATTCACTTCCCTATCACCCAAAATACGGACGGGCTTTTCGACGTAGGTGGAGCCGTGGTCGGTGGTGATAATCATGTCGCAGCCCTTCTCCGCGATGAAGCGCATCATGTCAAAGAGGCTAGAGTGCTCAAACCATGAGTACATCAGTGAGCGGTAGGCTTCCTCGTCGTCGGCCAGTTCGCGGATGATTTCCATCTCGGTGCGGGCGTGCGAGAGCATATCAACAAAGTTGTAAACGATGACATTCAGCTTGTTCTGCATCAGGTTCGACATCTGCTCGTAAAGCTTCTTGCCCGCTTGCAGGTTCAACACCTTATTATAAGAGTACTTAATGTTCTTGCCAAAACGCTTCAGTTGCTCGCCCAAAAGTTCGCCTTCAAACTGGTTCTTGGTGCCTTCATCCTCCTCGTCAACCCACCATTTCGGGTAACGGCGTCGGATTTCAAGAGGCATCAAGCCAGCAAAGAGTGAATTTCGGGCATATTGCGTCGTGGTGGGCAAAATGCTGTAATAGATGTCGTCGGCTTCCACGCGGAAATAGTTCTCAATCAGCGGCTGTATGGCCTTCCATTGGTCGTAGCGCAAGTTGTCGATGACAATGAGGAATAATGGTTTGTCGATTCCATCGAGACGCGGAATCACCTTGTCGCGCACCACAGTATGCGACATGACAGGTTTCTCCGACTTACCTTGAATCCAGTCCACATAGTTTCGCTCAATGTAGCGCGTGAATTGTGTGTTGGCTTCCTGCTTCTGGTCGGCGAGAATGCCCTTGATGCCTTCGTCGGTCGATTTTTGCAATTCCAACTCCCAACGCACCAAGTTCTTATAGAGGTCAACCCATTCATCGAAGTTCAAGTTGTTGTTAAGATCCATGCTGATTTTGCGGAACTCTTGTTGGTAACTCATCGTCGATTTCTCGTCGCGAAGTTTCTTGTTTTCCAGGTTGCGTTTTAGCGAAAGCAGAATCTGGTTCGGGTTAACAGGTTTGATAAGGTAGTCCGCGATGTTGGAACCGATGGCATCCTCCATAATGCGTTCTTCTTCGCTCTTGGTAATCATCACCACGGGCAGGTTTGGATATTCGCGTTTGATGACTTCGAGGGCTTCGATGCCCGAAATGCCCGGCATCTGCTCGTCAAGAAAAACAATGTCGAAATGGCGTTGGCGCACGAGGTCAATGGCATCGGAGCCGCTGTTGGCTGTAACTACTTCATAGCCTTTTTGTTCCAAAAACATAATATGGGGCTTCAGGAGATCTATCTCGTCATCTGCCCAAAGAATTGTCGTTTTGTCCATAGATTAAGTGTTTATGGATATGAAACGCGAAAGTAGGCAATTTGTTTTAAGGGGATGAACTTTTTTAGGATTCCAATACAGCCTTCCATGTCATTCCTGCGAAGATATGTGCGAGGGCATGGAATCTATGGAAGGCGGCGCAAAGGGTAACAGCCTCAACATGACGGCCTCAACAGCTATAGATCCCTTGCCTTTGCCCACCAACCAGCCTGGGGATGACATACCTGTTGAGGCCTGCAACCATAGGGCGACAACTTTTCGAAAAAAAGCATTACCTTTGCGGCAAATTTAGCTGCACATGGCAAGCGCATCCAACAAAAAGAAAATCTTCAACGACCCCATCTATGGCTTCGTCAGCATCCCTGATGAATTGCATTTTGACATCATCGAGCATCCTTATTTCCAACGACTTCGCCGCATCAAGCAAGTCAGTATGACCAATTTGGTATATCCAGGAGCCAACCACACCCGTTTCGCCCACAGCCTCGGCACTATGCACCTTATGCGGCGCGCCATACAATTGCTGCGTGGCAAGGGCTATGACATCACCGATGAGGAACTGGAAGCCGCATCATTAGCCATTTTGCTCCACGATAGCGGTCACGGGCCGTTTTCTCACACTTTGGAAAACAGCATCGTGCAGGGTGTTTCACACGAGGAACTGTCGCTGATGGTAATGCAAAAATTCAACGAAATCCACAATGGTCGACTCGACAAAGCCATTCAAATGTTCAAGGGAGAATATGAAAAAGGTTTTCTTTCCAAACTCATTTCCAGCCAGTTGGATGTTGACCGCATTGATTACCTAAAGCGCGACAGTTTCTTCACAGGCGTTGCTGAGGGCAGCGTGAACGCCGAGCGCCTTTTGGAGATGATGGAAGTCGTTGGCAATGATCTTGCTATCGAAGCAAAAGGCATTTATTCCGTGGAGAGTTTCTTGGTAGCTCGGCGCATCATGTACTGGCAGGTGTATATGCACAAGGCCGTTTTGAGTGCAGAATACACACTAATGAAGGTGCTGAAACGCGCCAAAATGCTCAGCCAAGAGCGTGACTTGTTCGCCACCCCTGCCCTGTCGTTCTTCCTGAAGAACCAAAATCCTTTCGAAAGCGAGGCTTCCGATTTCGTGCTGGACAAGTTCTGCCAATTGGACGACTATGACGTGATGACCGCCGTAAAGGTCTGGCGCGACGACTCAGATTATGTGCTTTCCGAACTTTGCAGAAGATTGACAGACAGACATTTGTTCAGAATTGAAATGCAAGACAGCCCATTTGATCCAAACTACATCGAAAACCTTCGCAACAAGATTGCCAAATTGTATGGTTGGTCGTTGGAGGAAGCAGATTTTATGCTGTTGCAAGGCGTTTCGTCGAACCACGCATACCATCCTAAGAAACCGGCTATCAACATTTTATACAAAGACGGCACAATGAAAGACATCAGCGAGGCCTCAGACCAACTGAATATTTCGGTGCTCTCGCAGCCTGTGGTGAAGCATTTCATTTGCTATCCGAAGGAATTGGTGCAATAAGAGATTACACTATCTCCTCAACAAAGAGCCTTCCTTATATTTATAGGATTTTGCTTGGTTTATAAAGATTGTTGGTTTCGACTTGTCAGGAACAGATGAAATTCTTCTAAGATAAGCCTTTTCGACATAATCTTGGGCATATTCATTTTCATAAACAAAAGCATCAGCATTTTGTTCCACAATCTGAAGCGCAAAAGTTCGTCCATATTCCATATTCATATACAAAACGGAAGTCTCAAAATCAAAAGAATAAGTGTATCTCGTCACAATAACAGTATCAGGACAAACAATGTAGTTTTCATCCATCCAAATTGTATCAATAGAACTATCTCGCATTTCACCCGTTTTGTCTTCCTTGAAAACCAATTGGATACCATTGTCAATGTCGTATGGATCGAAATTGAATGTCTCCAAGGAAACAACAATCGGATTGCCAGCGTAATCAACATTGTAGTAATCAATTTGTTCGACACCCCAAACACCAAAGAAAGGATTCTCTGGCATATCAACAGTAACAATAGCAGTATAACTGGCTTGAGAGCCGTCTTCAGCAGTCACTGTGTAGGTTACAGGTTGGGTGAAGTCAGTGGCCACACCCGAGACCGGGTCAATACTTGCTCCCAAAGATACTGTAATGGTGGGCACCAAAGCTGTGACATCGGTACCCATCGGCACTGTAGCTTTTATTTCTTTCGTGCTTTCATCAATGGTAGCATTAAGATCTAAAGAAGCAAACCTAAACGATAGGATCCTTTTCTCGCTGCTCTTAGCCTTAACAACGACAATAGCTGAATATACGGATCGCGAACCATCTTCGGCAGTTACCGTATAGGAAACGGGCTGAGTGAAGTCCTTAGGTTCACCCGAAGCAGGATTAACCGTTGCTTTATCGGAAACCGAAATGACCGGTACCAAATTCGTTACATCAGTACCAGAGGGCATTATTGCAACGATATTCTTGTCTTCAATTGATGCCTCCACATTAGGAGAAACAAACCTAAATGAAAGGATTTCTTTTTCACTGCTTTTCTTTTGGCAACTTGAAAATGCCAGCAAGATTGTCATAATGACGAAAGAGATACTTACTTTTTTCATAGTATTATTGTTTTGGATTTGTTAATTCTGCTGCAAATATAATGATATTTGCTATAATAGAACACAATTCTAATATTTTTTCTCATTCATTGCCATAGCTCTACGCTTCGAGTCCTCCATCACCTCCAGAGCCTGCTGTTGCAAGAATCTCTCTTCATCGGTTTCAGGCTCAAGCGTGATGCCGTGCGGGCGGGAATGATGGTTCTCATCCAAATAGGAGAAAGTGGCAAAGCCGTCGGCAGCAATCTTTTCGGGCTCGCGGCTGCGGTACATTTTCGTGTAAACGGTCAATGTGCTGCGGCCCACGGAGATAACCTTGCTCTCGTAAGTGACAATGTCGCCCGCGAAAATCGGGAACTTGAAGTCGATGCCGTGGAGCACGAGCAGGACAGTATCTTTCGTATCAACATACTGTGCCACAGCAAAATAGGAACTCTCTAAAAAATACTCGGAGCAACGACCTGCAAAAAAAGTTTGGTGGTGGTTGAGGTCGGCGAGTTTGATTAATCTTTGGGAATAGGTAGATTTCATTATTGTTGAATTGTTTATTTGTTTAATCGTTGAATTGTTTGGCTGTCAGCCGTCAGCTTACAGCTTGGATAAATCGGAGCTGATAGCTATATCTTTATTTTCAGTCCGTCGTAAGCAAGCATCATATCTTCTGGGAGTTCGCGGTTGACTTCGGCGGCACAGCCCATACTATGGCTGCAATGTGTGAACCAAGTCTTCCTAGCTCTTACCCTTCGGGAAATCTCAATCGCCTCGTCCAAAGTAAGATGCGAGTAATGTTTCTTCTTTTGCAATGCCTCAATAATCAGGTATTCAACACCTTGCAGTTTTTCAATCGCTTCCTCGGAAATCTCGCTTAGGTCAGTGACATAAGCGAAATTGCCTATGCGGAAGGCATAGCAAGTCAGGGTGAAATGCTTCAGTTTGATGGGGACGACGTGCAGGTCGCCAAGGTCAAAGGGGGTTTCATCGAGGTGGCAAATGTCGTAAGTTGGGGCACCTGGATAGGGATGCTCTTCAAAAGCGTAGGAATATTCGCGTTTAATTTCGGGCAGTGCCGTATCTGACACATAAAGCATCATAGGCTTTTTCTGCATAAAAATGTAGGGGCGCAAGTCATCCAGTCCGCCGATATGGTCCTTATGTTCGTGGGAGATAATCACTGCATCGAGTCTGGTAACGTTTTCGCGCAACATCTGTTGACGGAAGTCGGGACCAGCATCGACAGCCACTGTCACTTCGTCGGTCTGAATCAAAATGGAAGTGCGAAGCCGTTTGTCGCGTGGATCCTTGGATTGGCACACGGGACAAGTGCAGCCAATGACAGGCACGCCTTGCGAAGTCCCGCTTCCTAAAATAGTGACAATCATATTTTTAGTTTTCTTCAGCATCAAAAATGCTGTTGCAAAATAAAACTGCAAAATTAGCGTTTTTTGAGTAAAAACCATGCTATCTCATAGAATTTCCCTAAATTTGCAGCATGAATTTTTCATCCTACCTCAGAAATAGGGCTTTAAAACGTGCTTTGGAACAATTCCTCGCTGAGAAACCACAGGCAAAAATGCCTAATCTACAGCGATTGACTTCCATATTGATTATTCTTGACGAAGGTGACAAAAGCATTGTCAAGAACATCGAAAGCAGTGCAAAAAGCCTGTTTGGTGCCAGTCGTTGCGGCTTCATCATTCTCTGCAATCAAATGTCGGACACCATTTTGCAAAGCGACCTCTACACGGAGATCACGCCTAAGGACTTCGGCTTTATGAACGTACTGAAACCAGACAAGCACGAGTTCATCAAAAAGTTGCCTTTCAGTGCCATTCTTATCAATATGGCACCCAAGAACGCTGATGTCAGCGACTACCTTTGTACCCTTCCGAAGTCTGATTTCAGAATCTGTTTCCATCAGAGCAAGAACCAAAAAATCTACGATTTACTTATAGAGAATCCACGTGCCACCGACCCTGTTTCGAACATCCACGTCTTGCACAACTATTTAAAAGCCCTAGCTGGACCACAAACATAATGGAAAATTCTTCGATGCACCGACAAGCTCAACGAACTCAGGTTCAAGAGCCTATAACCCAATAAAACAACAGACAAATGAAAAACAACATATTCAAAGGCACGGGAATTGCCTTAATCACTCCATTCAAAGCCGACTTTTCAGTTGACGTTGAAGCCTTGAAAAAAATCGTCAGCCATGTCATCGACAACGGAGCAGATTTTTTAGTCGTCTTAGGAACCACTTCCGAAGCCCCCACCCTTTCGAATGACGAGAAACGACTGTTGATCAATACCATACTGAAGACCAATGATAATCGTTTACCCATCTTGCTCGGTATGGGCGGCAACAACACGCAAGCCGTCATTGCAGCCATCAAAGCCCAAAACTTCGAGGGCATCCACGGCATTTTGAGTGTCGTACCTTATTATAACAAGCCCAACCAACGCGGCATGAAGGCCCATTTCGAGGCCATCGCCGATGCCAGCCCTGTGCCTGTCGTAGTTTACAATGTGCCAGGCCGTGTGGGTGTCAACCTGCAAGCCGCCACCTGCGTGGAACTGGCCAAGCATCCCAACATCGTCGCCGTGAAAGAGGCATCAGGCAATTTGCAGCAAATCATGGAAATCCTGCGCGACAAGCCCGCCGACTTCGATGTGCTTTCGGGCGATGATGGTATCACACAACCTTTGATGGCCCTTGGCGCCCAAGGTGTGATTTCGGTGGCAGCCAATGCCTATACGAAGCCTTTCAGCCGTATGATGCATGCCATGAAAGAAGGTCGCACCGAAGAAGCTCTGCGTCTACATTATGCCATGATGCGTATGAACCAACTCATCTTCGCTGATGGCAATCCCGCTGGAATAAAATGCTTAATGAATCATATGGGCTTGTGTCAGAATGTGTTGCGTCTGCCTTTGGTTACGGCCAATGAGAAGGTTGAAGCTGACATTACTGAAGAATGGGAAAAATTGAGAGTTATTTAGTTGAATACCTGAATTTTAAATATTAAATTTTGAATTTTAAATCTCGAAATAAAATGAAAATTTTTCGCTATTTTATCATCCTCTTGGTCACTTTGATTAGTGGCAACATTTTCGCTCAGAAGAGCCAACTAGAACTGAACCGACTCATGGAAGAGCGCAATGAGTACTATTTTACTTTTAATCTGAATGGCAACGACGACCTGAGTGCCATTGCACACGCCATCTCGGTTGACCGTGTTGACGGCACTTTAGTGACTGCCTATGCCAACAATAAGGATTTTGCTAATTTCAAAAGATTTGGATACGAAGTGACGCTTCAAACGCCACCTTCGTTGCTTGAGGAAGTCGCCATGTGGGACGGCAGCAATCGTGCCGGATACGACTGGGACAGCTATCCGACCTATTCTGCCTACGAGGAAATGATGTTTGAATTTGAAACCAACCACCCCGACAAGTGCGAAATCATCACTCTTGGCACCCTGCCTTCAGGACGCAAAATCATGATTGCACACCTCAACAACGGTAGTGGAGAGGGCAAGCCCAAATTCCTATACACCAGCACCATACACGGCGACGAAACCACAGGTTGGATCATGATGCTGCGCCTCATCGACTATTTGCTTGAGAATCCCGACGAGCCTGAAGTGCAGACCGTGATGAACAACATCGACCTTTACATCGGTCCCAATGCCAACCCCGATGGCACCTACCACGGCGGCAACAACAACGTGAATGGCGCCACCCGCTACAATGCCAATGGCGTTGACATGAACCGCAACTACGCCGACCCTCACGGCGGCCAGCATCCTGACGGAGAAGAATATCAAACCGAGACCCTATGGTTCATGCAACTTGCCGAAGACATCCCCTTTGTGATGGGTGCCAACTACCATGGTGGTGCCGAAGTGATGAACTATCCATGGGACAACACCTATACCCTCCATGCCGATGATGCCTGGTACCAGCTCATCTGCCACGAATACGCCGACCTCACCCATAATATGAACCCCAACTATATGAACGACTACAACAACGGCATCATCAACGGCGCGCAATGGTACATGATTGGTGGAGGCCGTCAGGACTATATGAACGGCTATGCCCAATGCCGCGAGTTGACCATCGAATGCTCGAACACGAAATTGCCTTCCGGCAGTCAACTTCCCAGTTTCTGGAATTACAACAAAGAATCTATCTTTGCTTTCATGAACCAATGCCTTTACGGCATTCACGGCACCGTGACCGATGCAGCCACCGGACAACCTCTCCACGCCACCATCACCATCGCCAACCATGACGATTCGTTCTCAATTGTTGAGAGCCATTTGCCCGCAGGTGACTACCACCGTCCCATCAAGGGAGGCACTTATGATGTAACTTATGCTTGTAACGGCTATTACCCCCAGACCTTCACTATTACCATAGCAGACTACGAGACGGTCATCCAAGACGTCCAGCTGGAAGCAGGCGAAGGTCTCATCCCCGACTTCAACGCCAACTACACCGACGTCGCCCTCGGTGGCAGCGTCAACTTCACCGACAACACATGGGGTGCCAACCTCGTCAGCTGGGAATGGGCTTTTGAAGGCGGTGAACCAGCCACCTCCAATGAGCAGAATCCTTCAGGCATCACATATAATGAAATAGGCAACTACGATGTCACCTTGACCGTCACCAACGGGGATGGCCAAACCGAAACCGTCACCAAACACAATTACATTCACGTGAGCGAGATGTATAACATGCAAAACGGCAACGTCACCACCTGCAATGCCCTGTTTTATGATGACGGCGGCCCAAACAGCAACTACCACGACAGAAAAGATTACACTATGACCTTCATGCCTGCCACCACTGGAGGCATTTTGGAAGCCATTTTCGAGGAATTCGCTTTAGAAGACGATTATGACTTCCTTTACATCTATGACGGCACTTCCACTTCGGCCCCTTCACTGGGTTCCTTTACAGGCTTCGAGAGTCCTGGCACCGTGACCGCCACCAACAGCGAAGGCGCATTGACCTTCCGTTTCTCCTCAGACTATGGTGTCAATGAACCCGGCTGGAAAGCCACCGTGCATTGCGTTGGCACCTATGACCCGATTGAGCTGGAAATCTCAGCAGACCCCGAGATCGTCGATGAAGGTGAACCTTGCCAATTGAGCGTTGTCGCCACCGGCGGCACAGGTGTGTATACCTACCTTTGGGAGCCTGCCAACGCCATCAATGAAGGCACCATCGACGACCCCACGAGTGCCAATCCCATAGTCCGTCCCATAGGTATACCTGAATCGACCTATAAAGTCACGGTCACCGACACTGAAGGCAATACAGTCTCCGATGACATCACCATCACAGTCAGCCCATTGTCGGTTTCAGAGAACACTTGCAAGCCTGTAGTCTACCCCAATCCAAGCCACGGGAGCTTCACCATTGAAGGCAAGGCCAGCTATAAGCTTTATAACAGCCTCGGACAAGTCGTCCTTTCAGGCGTTTGCGAAGGCAAGAGCCTTGTCAGCGTCCAAGAATTGAACCAAGGCGTTTATTTCCTCCATCTAAACGGCGAAAACGGAAGCAGAGTTGAAAAACTCGTCATCGAAAAATAATAACGGAATCCGCTCGTTAGTAACATAAAAATGAGTAATTTTGCAGCCCGATGAAAAATAGACTTTTGATATTGGCAGTTTTGGGCCTTGTAGCCTTCACTTCGTGCAACGACTTTAACCGATTGGTGAAAAGCACTGACAACGAAATGAAGTACGAGGTTGCTGTGGACTATTTCGATCGGGGCGACTACAACCATGCCCTACAGCTTTTCGACCTGCTGCAAGCCTCATTCCGCAACACACCGAGGGGAGAATCCATCACCTACAAGACCGCTTTGTGCTATTATAAGCAGAGTGATTACGATATCGCAGGGTATTACTTCAACAAGTTCACGCAGACCTATCCCTTCTCGAAAGATGCCGAAAAAGCCGCCTTTATGAATGCCTATTGCAGCTACTTGCTCTCGCCCGAATCGGGACTGGACCAAACCAACACCTATAGCGCCATCAAGCAACTCAACGCCTTTATGGACCGTTATCCCAACAGCGACAGCCTATCTCGCACACAGCAACTCCTAACCGACCTCAACAACAAGTTGGAGGAAAAGGATTACAATGTTTGCCGGCTCTTTTACCGTATGGAGAACTATAGCGCGGCCATCACCTCGTTTGAAAATATGTTGAAAAAATATCCCAACACCTCACACCGCGAAGAAATCTTATACGATATGGCCAAAACCTATTACGACTATGCCGAAAACAGCATCGCGGAAAAGCAACGTGAGCGTTACGAATCATGTGTCGAGCAGTGTAACACCTTGGCCTACCTCTACCCTCAGAGCAAGTACCTGCAAGACGTGAACGGCATTGCCAATAAAGCAAGAAAGAAATTAGAAAACATACAATAACCATGGATTTCAAGAAAATCAAGACCGAAACGACGGTGGTCACCCGTCAGAAAGACCAATTCTACAAAGGTACAGGCAACATTTACGAAACCGTTGCCATCCTTTCCATCAGGGCTAACCAAATCGCCTCTGAGATGAAAGCTGAGCTCAACGAGAAAATTGAGTCGTTTGCTTCTGCCGCCAACGACAGTTTGGAAGAAGTGTTTGAAAACAAGGAACAAATCGAAATTGCAAAGTTCTACGAGCGTCTGCCCAAGCCTACCCTCATCGCCATTCACGAATTCCTGCACGACCAAATCTATTTCCGCAATCCTGCCAAAGAGAACCAGGAAGCCTTCTGATTTGTGGACAAAATAAAGGGAGAAACCATGAAAAGACTCTTTGCCTCACTGCTCATATTCCTCGGCTGCACGATGGGTTTCAACTCACTGCAAGCCCAAGAACTACAATGCGATGTTCGCGTCAGTTCCAACAAAGTGCAAGGTAGCGACAAGACCATCTACCAGAACCTTCAGACCTCCCTATATGAGTTCATCAACAATACGAAATTCACGGAAATCAACTTCAAGCAGGCAGAAAAGATAGAGTGTTCGATGCTCGTCGACGTAACAAGCCGCGAAGGCAATTACTTCACGGCGGAGATCAACCTGGCATTGCGCCGTCCGGTCTACAAATCAAGCTATAGCACCCCGATGTTCAACTATGTCGACCGAAAGTTCTATTTCGAATATACCGACGGCCAGGCTTTGGACTTCAACCCGAGCTCTTACATCTCCAACATCACGAGCACAATCGGATTCTATGTGTATCTCTTCCTCGGCCTCGACTTCGACTCCTTCTCCCCCAATGGCGGCGACCCGTTTTTTGCCATTGCAGAGACCATCGCCAATGCCGCTCCACAGGAGGCCGGAACCGAAAACGGATGGAGCTCGACGGGACGGCAAAACCGCTATGCCATCATCAGCGACATCAACAACGCCACCTACAAGCCTTTGCGTCAGTTCCTTTATGATTACCACCGCCAAGGCTTGGATGTGATGGCAGAGAAGCCCGATGTAGGCCGCGAAGCCATCCTCAATGCCATTGCACAATTGCAGAACGTTTACGAGCGCAACTCCATGTGCTATTTCCTGCAATTACTCATCGAAAGCAAACGCGACGAAATCATCCAAATCTTCTCCCAAGGAGATATGAAAATCAGGACCGAAGCCTCGAACATCATGAAAGCCATCGACCCTTCTCAGTCATCGCGTTACGAAGCCATGCTACAAAACAACGGCAAGCTATAAGTTTCTCACCACTATGCTCAAGCAACTGCACATCAGTAACTACGCCTTGATTGACGAGTTGAATGTCAGTTTCGAGAGCGGCTTCAACGTCATCACTGGAGAAACCGGTGCGGGCAAGTCCATCTTGCTCGGTGCCCTCGGATTCGCCATGGGCGACCGTGCCGACACCAATGTGCTATACGACAAGGACAAGAAATGCATAGTGGAGGCATTGTTTATGCTGACCGATGAGACCTTGAAGCCTTTGTTTGACGAAAACGACGTCGACTTTGAGACCGAATGCATTTTCCGCCGTGAGCTCAACCCGCAAAAGAAAAGTCGCGCTTTCATCAACGACACGCCCGTTGCCTTGCAGACCATGAAAGAAATTGGAAGCCAGTTGGTTGACATCCACTCCCAACACGACTCCCTCTTGCTCACCGACACCAATTTCCAACTCAAGCTATTGGACGACATCGCAAAAAACGGAGAGCTCTTGGCTCGTTACCAAACCGAATACGCCAACTACAACTCCTTGAAGCGAAAGTTGAACGAATTGAAGGAAATGGCGAACAAAAACACCGCTGAGAGCGACTACCTGAAGTTCCAACTTGACGAACTCGAAAAAGCCCAGCTCAAAGAAGGCGAATATGCCGAAATTGAACAAATGCTCAGCATGATGGAGAATGCCGAGGAAATCAAGACGCTCCTTGTCATTGCCAACGGACTGATGGAAGACTCTGAAAATGCCATTCTTGGGCAAATGAATGCCCTTGCAAGCACTTTGCAGCGTATGAAACAACTCCTTCCAGATACCGAAAGCATAGGAGAACGCATCGAGAGCCTGAAAGTGGAGCTGAAAGACATCGCCTATGACCTACGCCGCAAGGAAGACGACACCCAATTTGACGAGGAGCAACTGCAAACCCTTCAGGAACGCTACGACCTGCTCAACCGCTTGATGATGAAGCATCATGTCAACGATTTCGGGGAACTCATCGCTTTGCGTGACAGCCTGAAAGAAAAGGCAAATGCTTTCGACAACATCGACGAAGCCATAGCCAAGGCAGAAAAAGAGTTGGAAGAGAGCGAAAAGCAGCTTTCGAAGCAAGTCACTGCATTGCATGACAAACGCCGTCAAGCGGCAGAGGTTTTCGAAGGGAAAGTCACCACACAGGTGCGACAGTTGGCCATGCCTTTTGCGCAGTTCCAAGTCCGTTTGGATGGTAAGAACCATTTCGGCAGCAAAGGCAGCGATGAAATCCGTTTCCTTTTCTCTGCCAATAAAGGAATTGCCGTTGACGACATTTGTCGCGTGGCCTCAGGCGGCGAACTCTCGCGCCTGATGCTCTCCATCAAGAGTGCAGTGTCAGACTACAACTACATCCCCACCCTCATCTTTGACGAAATCGACACGGGTGTTTCGGGCGAGGTGGCGGCCAAAATCGGAGGCATTATGCGGCAGATGGGCAACGCGTTACAACTCATCTCCATCACCCACCTGCCCCAAGTGGCCAGCCAAGCCAAGCACCATTACTTCATCTACAAGGACAACAAGGGTGAACGGACCCAGTCGCACATTCGCCTATTGGATTCCGAGGAACGTGTCCGCGAAATTGCCAAGATGCTCAGCAATGACAAATTGACGGACGAAGCCTTGCGGGCGGCTGAGGTGTTGCTGAACGGCTGATTCCGTGTGTTTTCCAACATTGCAACGGCCCGTGTCGAAGACAGGACCTCCTATTCACCCCACACCTGCTTCGCGCCATTGACTCCGTCGAATGCAGAGCATTTGCGAGGCACGAAGCAATCCAGACATTATGTCTTTGACCGATTCCTTGGTTTACTTCCTCGCCCCTTGCCCGTCTTGCCCGTAACGGAACAAAGGTTAGTTCTGACGCGAAGAACAAACGGGCCGTACAGTGAACCCACAGTTGCGAGGGTCGCCGCCCGTGTAGTAATTGTCCGAACCGAAGCGGAAGTCCCACGCGTAGTTCGGGTTGCCCGCGTTGAGTGAACTCGACCAGTAGAGGCCGTAGCTGCCTGCGTAGCGGAGACCGCTACTGTCGCGGCAGCCAGCGGCGGGCAGGAAGAGACTGTTGCCGTTACTTGCAGTGAAGAGACGGCCGTTCACGCCGTTCTGGGTTGTCCATGTATGGGTCGTGTTTTGGTAAAGCTCCTGCCATTCTGCCTGGGTGGGCATACGCCAATCGCTGCCCCAATTGGCTGTGGCAGCGTCGTCCTCGGGCAACAGGGTGGTCAGGTCGTCGGTAAAGCCGTTGTAGCCGTAGCTGGAGTTAGTGCAGTATTTTGTCAACGTTTGGTAGCCACCGTTGCAGTATTGGTAGGTGCTCCAGTCGTAAGTGTCCTTCGGCTGCGTCTCGCCCCAAGCAAAGTAGTCGCCGTAGTCCTCAGGGCTGTCGGCACCCACGTTGCAGGTGGCCCACAGCAGGCCGCTCGGCAGGCCGAGGTCGACGTAGGCGTGGTCGCCGCTGCTGGAAACTGCAAAGTTGGCCACCAACACCCTATCGGCTTCCACGGTGAAGGAATAGGTTGCATCGGTCGAAACCACCGAGCCATTCTCTGTCCAACTGGCGAAACTGTAGCCCGTGTTGGCCGTGGCCGTCACCGTGCAGGATTGCCCCTCTTGGTAGGTACCGCCGCCAGTCACTGTGCCGCCTTCCGTCGGGTTGGCTGTGGCATTAATAATAAAAGATGTGCTTTGGCCTGAAGAACGAATTGGCCGCACCGACAAGCCGTAGCTGCGGCTGTAGTAGTCCACGCTGGTGCTGCCCGAATCGAAGTAGAGGTACCACGCGCCGTACGGGTAGTCCGTGAGGAGGAGCGAACTCGACCAGTTGTCGCCGTTCGAGCCAGCGCCGTAGAGCTCACCGCCCCAACGGTAGCCCGCAGCGGGCAGGAAGAGACTGTTGCCGTTCGGAGCGGTGAAGAGGCGTCCGTTCACGCCGTTCTGGGTCGTCCACGTTTGGGTCGTGTTTTGGTAAAGCTCCTGCCATTCCTCCTTGGTAGGCATGCGCCAGTCGCTGCCCCAATTGGCTGTGGCAGCGTCGTCCTCGGGCAACAGGGTGGTCAGGTCGTCGGTAAAGCCGTTGTAGCCGTAGCTGGAGTTAGTGCAGTATTTTGTCAACGTTTGGTAGCCACCGTTGCAGTATTGGTAGGTGCTCCAGTCGTAAGTGTCCTTCGGCTGCGTCTCGCCCCAAGCAAAGTAGTCGCCGTAGTCCTCAGGGCTGTCGGCACCCACGTTGCAGGTGGCCCACAGCAGGCCGCTCGGCAGGCCGAGGTCGACGTAGGCGTGGTCGCCAATCACAGGCCCTGGCTCCGCTCCAAACACGAAACTTACCGTCACGGGATTCATCGACAGGTACATCAGCCCCTTGCCGGGAATCAACTGCTGCACATTGCCTATCCACATCCCGCCCATATAAACGGAAAACGCATCCTGCATCTTAATCATATCCCCATCAGTTGGTGGAATGGATTGCAAGGCAGTGGTGACATCCATCGTGTCGGCACGAGGATAACTCACCCACGTCCAACCCGGATTCAAAGTAATCGTAACTTCCTGGGCCTTCAAGCCCGTGCCTGCCACCAGCATCGTGGCAAGACACATCATCGTAAACAATGCTTTTCTCATGATGTAAAGTATTTATTGGTTTTTAACTCGAATTGCTCTCATTGGGCTGTCTTCCAAAAATTATATCGTTGCAAATTTATTAATAATTTGCATAAAAAAACAAAAAAAAACAGCAAAAAAAAATGCTAACTTTGATAGTAATTTTCTTTAAATAGTTACAAACCAAACTCTTGTAAAATCATTCCTCGTTCCCGATGGCATTCTTCATAATGCCTATTTTCGAGCTCTCCACGAAATCGAGGATGAAATCGCGTTCATCCGATACGGGAAGGTTCTCCCGGATGTATTGCACCGACTGTGTGACATTCATTCCCTCGCTGTAGATGACGCGATACACATCCTGAATGGCATTGATACGCTCGCGTGAGAAACCGCGACGCATCAGCCCGATGGAATTGACGCCTGCGTAGCACACCGGATAGCCCGGACCGGTCTTCACGAAAGGTGGTATGTCCTTGTTGACCAAAGCGCCTCCGCTAATCATCACATGGGCTCCAATGCGACAAAACTGGCTCACCGCAGCCAAGCCACCGAAAATGGCCCAATCGTCGACGGTGATGTGGCCTGCAAGCGTGGCGGCATTGGCCATGATGACATGATCGCCAAGGTAGCAATCGTGCGCCACATGGGTAAAAGCCATCAGCAAGCAGTCCTTGCCTACTACCGTGTTGCCTGAGGCCGCAGTGCCTTTGTTGACCGTGGCCGACTCGCGCACCGTGGTGCCATCGCCGATATGGCAATAAGTGGTCTCGCCTTTGTATTTCAGGTCTTGTGGAATGGCCGAAATGACAGCTCCCGGAAAAATCTTGCAATTCTTCCCAATGCGGGCACCATCCATAATGGTCACATTGGGGCCGATCCAGGAACCCGAACCGATTTCAACATCCTCGCCAATCCAAGCGAATGGCTCTATTTTGACATCTTCCGCGATGCGGGCATTCGGATGGATGTAGGCTAAAGGCTGGTTCATAGTTAATACAATAAGGTGTGCTTTATCTTCCTTGCAAAGGAAGTGTTCGAGAAGTGACCTGGTTTCACAGCGGTAACCTTACCCTTGATGGGGCGGCCAACCAAGGTAAGGTCGCCGATGACATCCAGAAGTTTGTGACGAGCGGGCTCATTGTCGAAATAAAGCTCAACATTGTTCAAAATGCCGCATTCTTTCACCGTGACTTTGGGCTTCTTGAAGAAAGCGGCAATATGGTCAAGTTCCTCGGCGGAAACATTGCGGTTGACGAACACGATGGCATTGGTCAAGTCGCCGCCTTTGATGAGGTTACGGCTAATTAAAGTCTCCAATTCATGGAGGAAAACAAAGGTACGGCAAGGTGCAATCTCGTTTTCGAAGTCCTTCAGGTCAAACAGCGAAGCGTGTTGCTCGTCAAGCACTCTGGTATTGTATTTCACCTTCACATCGATTTGGAAAGAATCGGCAGGTTCAATTCTCAGTTCGATGCCCAAAACTTCATTCCGATAGGAAATGGGGTCTTCGATAACAAGGTAATTGCGAGGTGCGTTCTGCTCAATGATGCCCGCCTGATGAATGGCCTCGACAAAGAACTTGGCACTACCGTCCATAATAGGTGTTTCTTCCACATCAATATCAATCAACACGTTATCGATTCCCATACCACGCAATGCGGCCAAGACATGTTCGACAGTGTAAATCTTCACACCGCCCTTGCCGAGGGTGGTTCCTCGAGCGGTGTCGATGACGTTGTCCACGTCGGCCTCGATGATAGGTTGGGTTTCTATATCAATTCTGCGAAAACGGATTCCGGAATTTATGGGAGCCGGATTAAAGGTGAGGGTACCGCATTGGCGCGTGTGAAGCCCTGCTCCCTTGACACTGACTCTATTTTTGAGCGTACGTTGTTTCTCCATAAAAATCAAATATCGTGGATTCTTCTCCACAAAAAACGGGCAAAAATAGGAAATTATTCTTCAACCGACAAAAAAAACCGTGCCTTTCCACGTCTTTATGGAAAAAACTAACAGTAAAACGCATAAAATGAACCATTTAGCAAAAACCATAAAAACCATAATTTTCATTTTTGGAGGACTTTTTCTCGTGATGGGTTTCCAAAACGTCATAGGCAAGGCTGCCTATACTGCCACCGCCGATTTCGACCTTTCGTCAGAGTTTAGAGTTTAGAGTTCAGAGTTCAGAGTTCAGAGTTTGGTGTTTTTGAGTGTTTCCAGTTCTTTTTCAAGTGCATCCAACTTGCGGGCCATTTCGTCAATGTGACGGAAACGGGCATTGGAAACCAAATATTGGCGCAAGGGCTGTATCGGGGTTCCCATAAACTCCTTGTTTTCTTCCTTGATGCTGCCCATAATGCCGCTTTGTCCGCCAAACTTTGAGCCGTCAGCGATATGGATATGGCCGACGAAGCCCGACTGGCCGCCAACCACACAATTCTTTCCTAGATGAGTTGATCCACTGACCCCCACTTGTGCCGCCAAGGCAGAGTTTTCACCCACTTCCACATTATGGGCAAGATGCACCAAATTATCAAGTTTAACGCCCTTGTGGACGCGCGTCGAGCCCATAGTGGAGCGGTCGATGGTAGTGTTGGCTCCGATTTCCACGTTATCATCGACGACCACATTGCCCACCTGAGGAATCTTCTCGTAATGCCCGTCGGGCTGGGGTGCAAAGCCGAATCCGTCGGCACCGAGCACCGCCCCGGCGTGAAGGATGCAGTTTTTCCCGACGACCGTGTCGCGATAGAGCTTTACGCCTGGATAGAGCACCGTATTATCGCCGATGATGCAGCCGTCGCCGACATACACCTGCGGATAAAGCTTCACATTATTGCCAATTTTTGCGTTCTCGCCCACAAAGGCAAACTCGCCAAGATACAGGTTTTCACCACACTGCGCAGTCGATGAAACAAAAGCCAACGACGAAACTCCATGTTTGTCCTGCATCATCTGATTGTAAAAAGCCAACAATTTGGCGAAACAGGCGTATGCATCAGACACGCGAATCAAAGTGGCCTGGATGGGAGCCGTGGCCATGAAATCGTCATTCACAATGACAATGCTTGACTGGGTTTCATAAATATAGTGCGTGTATTTCGGATTGGCCAAGAAGCTAATCATGCCAGGAGCACCTTCTTCGATTTTGGCCACATTCCAAACCTCGGCATTGGGATTGCCTTCCACCTTGCCATCAAGGATTTCGGCGATTTGGGTTGCGGTAAATTTCATTGTTTATGTTTGGGATATAACGTAAAAACAAGTCGTTTATTATTTAGCGTGAGACGCAGGACTACGAAACGTGAGAAAATGCAGCCGCCCCAGTTCCCAGGTCTCAAAATCTCGAGTCTTCAAAGCAGCCGCTCAAAATCACGCTTCAAGACAGCAATAGCCTGCTCCACAACAGGATTGGGCAAGGCCACAAGACTCTGCGCCAAGATGGACACATCCTCCTCTTCCTTCAGCTGCTCAAAAGTCGTATTGATTTGATTGACAAGTTCTTCCTTGGCATTCACCACAGCGTTCCAAGTGGAATTGGAAACATATAGCTGTTGGGCGAGATTATGCTCAAACTCCTCACGCACATTTTGCAGGAGAAGCAGATGCAAAGCACCTTTCTCCATTCCTGGCGTATAAATACGTTTCACCAGTTGAGGCAGCTGCACCCGCTCAAGATAGAGAAGGAAACGCTCATAGGCCTGCACTTTCAGCGGCATGATGATTTTGAGTGCCTGTACTTTCAGTTCCATTTTGCTCCCATTGCGGAGCTCAGCGTCTTTCATCCTAATCAGTCGGGACAGCAGTATTATGGCCGCGACCATCAGCAAAAGGCCTGCACCCATAAGTGAATAGATAATCCATGTATTCATTTAATGAAAATTTTGCGGCAAAGGTAAGGATTATTTTGGAATTCCTACCATTTCCCAATGGCCGCCTCAGGGCAAACGCACTAAAATTAGGGGAAATTAGCGCGTTATGAACAGAATTTGAA
>CAMJHP010000012.1 GCA_946405575.1 uncultured Bacteroidales bacterium
CGTCATTTTCCTATCCGTCGGTTCAATAGCGATGCCTTGCGGTTCGAGAATCGTCCTCAAATCATCAATGGTGTAATCCTTTCTGTAATTTGAATAACCAATATCCTTCACATACAAACTATCATACAAGCTGTTTCCTGCATAGGCATTAGTAGTGCTCCCCCTATAAGTATCGCTTGGAATTTCGGTAAAGACAGGCAAGCCTATATTCTGACGAATCAGCCCAATCAACATTTTATAAGGCATCAATCCTCCAGGTTGGCCATAAACGAGCTTCGACTGGTCGGTTATGTGCATCCTATACGCTTGCGTCACCGTCGTGTCTATTTCTATCAAACCTTCTTCTGCAAGCGTGTTGATTAGCCGATGATAGTTAATGGGTTCTTGCTTAAAAGTGAGGTTGAAATGACATTTGGGGTATTCTTCATAGTTGACCATAGCAAGCGTTACCGTATCATAATTGGGGTCCATGCCTTGGCTCCACACATCATAAAACATGGCTTGGTTGGCAAAGCCTGCCACATTGCCAAAATAAGAGTTCTCGACATAGTTCGTGTAGAACTTGTTTGACCTGTCCAAATCCTTATCCTCAACCAACACCGTGCGCATTTCAAGTCGGAAATCTTCGTTTTCGATGACTCTCACCTCTTTATTGATGGAATTGAAGCCAATGAAAAAGGGTATGGCAAGAAGTGAATTGTTTGCCACATGAAACACAATCGACCAAAAAAGATTGTAGTTAATCACAAGATATGAAGCCACCAAGCCAAAACCGAATTTTTCCAAGACAGAAACGAACAACACAAATTCCTGTCCTTCACCATTGTAATTGCCCGCATGAGCCACTGCGAACACTACCGATGAAAGCAGCATAAGAGAGAACAACTTCTTTTCCCTGTCTTCACGGAAACAGACGAGTATAGAGACTCCGCAAACTATGGTTAATAAAGACAGCCACCATCCAACAGCAAGAGCAAACAAAGCCATCAGAATTATTGATGTTATGCCTGTCCATAGTTTTCCGTTTCCCCATAACCTGAAAACAAACTCCTCCATGACAGGGCCAATGATGCCAATATACAGAACGACAGGCAAAATGCCAAACCGATATACCATACTATAGATAGCATCCATCAGTGGAGTGTCAAACCCTTCCAAACTCTCACCTTTAATTATTATAATAGTAAGGCAAACCGCGATGATGCCAAGGCCCCACCATAAAGCCCATCTAAAAAGCTTCGGTTTGTTCGTTCTCTGTTTAACAGTTCTTTCCATAGGATTACGAGTTTTTAATGCTTATCAAACGCATGATTCCGAGTTTTTATTGTTTAATCAGACGTTCGCAGAACGCCTCCAATTCCTCCTTCGACGACCATTCTCTCATGATCATAAACTTGCCGTTTTCGATGCCGCACATCACCTTCCAATCCTGAATTACTTCACCATCCATGACAATCGCTGTTCTATGCCCCGCAATTTCAGTGGTAAATCGATACCAAAGTTGGCGTGCCTCCGAAGTCATAAACACGAACAACTGCAGAGGGTCATTGTTAGGATATCCATGTGGATAGGTAACTGTCACACATGCCACCATGGGTTTGCCGTGCAAAACTGCCGAACTGATAGCTGGGCCTTCCGATGTGGTTTTTTTCAGCGCATAAAGCCTCACTTGTTGCACTTCATTCTCCTTCCAAGCATGAGTAGACTCTTCATCCATTCCCACCGCTACATTTGAATTCCTTGCTGTCATAAGCACAAGAGAGTCACTTTGTTGCCACCATTTCATCACAGCAGAAACATCCTCCTCGGCAACGAGCGTATCGGCAGCGATTTCCCAGATTTCCAGTTTTCCTTCCGTCGAAAGGTCTTCCGCTGCCCGCACATATTCCTTGGTTTGCCACATCAGAGGCAATTTCAGACGGGAGCCGACAATCGTGTAAGCCCAAACATCAAGGCCAATGAAAGCGACAATCATGGCAACGCAGAACCATTTTTGGCGTTTGTCGAAGCCCGATTTTTTATCCATCGGAGCCTCAAAGGCTTCAATTTGGCTGATAATCTCGTCGCAAGGTCTTGTTTTATAGCGGATTTCAGCGATTCCAATAACAACCAAGATTATAATCGCGATGCAAAAAACAACCATGGCCGCGCGTAAGTTTGGCACTCCTTTTCCCATCCAAGCCAAAAGAAGACCCATAACAAGGATTATTCCCGTAGAATAATTTGAAATGGTAAAGATGGAAAAGAGTTTCTTGAAGTTTCTGGCATGGTTTGAAAGAGCCAACAAGTCGTTGTTTTCCAATGTTTTGACTTGAAGTTTTCTCGTCATCAGTAACTCAATGACGAAGCAAACCACGCAGAAGGTCACCCAAAACAGCCTTGCCGAAAGGTTGTTGTCGAGCCGCCATTTGATGAGGAACAGGCCAGAAACAGCCGCCAATGGATAGAGCACAATTTGTATCCATCTGTATCGCTTGTAGAAATCCGCGCTATGCCTGATGGACGACTTCATCAGCCGATCGTTGACGATTTCCTGTTGGTCAAACTGCTGTTTCAGCGTTTCGTATTGCGCTTTCAGTTGGTCGAGTTCGTTTAAGTTGTTGTTTTCCTGATTTTCCATGATGATTTCCTTTCATTCGTTTTTTGACATTTTCACCAATTTTTCCTTGATGCGCGCCAGCCTCACCCCCACATTATTGGGCGTAATACCAATAATGGCCCCAATTTCATCATAAGAGATGCCTTCTAACCAAAGCAGGATGAGGCTTCGGTCGATGAGGTCGAGGCGCGAGATGCGGTCGTAGAGTTCGCGGATTTGCTGCGTCTTGGGGTCGTCGGCCTCGTAGGGGTCGATGTCCACCGTCAGCGGCACGGTCTCGATGCGCCGGCGCTCTTTCTTATCCTGGTTGATGGCCGTGTTGAGAGCGACACGATAGATCCATGTCTGTGCGGTACTTCTGCCCTCGTAATTGTCGAAGCCGTTCCAAAGCCTGATGAGGATTTCCTGAAACAGGTCGTCGATTTCGGCCTTGTTGCGCGAGAACATGTAGCACACCGTGTAGATGGTCCGCTTGTGCTGCCGCACCAAAAGTTCAAACTGATGTTCCTTGTCGTTGTTCATAATGCGTTTTTCGTTGCAACGTTCATCATGTTAGACAACAAAGGTTGGGATTTATTACAAACTGAGAGATTTTTCTTAATTTTGCAGCCTCAAAAGACAAACACCTTAATTAATATGATCACCCAAGACCAACTAAAAGACTTATGTAAGAGGATTGATGCCTTGAGGAGGTATCTTTGACGTCGACCGACGTACCATCGAAGCCCAAGAATTAGATGAGAAGACCCAAGACCCAGCGTTTTGGGCCGACCCCAAGGCTGCAGAGGCCACTATGAAAAAAGTGCGTGAGGTGAAAGGCTGGCTCAATGGCTACAAGGAAGCCGAAGATGCTGGTAACGATCTCTCTGTACTCTTCGATTTCGCCAAGGAAGGCGAAGCCACAGAAGAGGAAGTGGACGAGCAATACAACGCCACCCTCCAAATCGTGGAGAATCTGGAGTTCAAGAATATGCTGCGTGAGGAGGCCGACCCTATGAGCGCGGTGCTGAAAATCAACGCGGGCGCAGGCGGCACCGAAGCCCAAGACTGGGCACAGATGCTTATGCGAATGTATATGCGTTACGCCGAAAACCACAAATACAAACTCACCATTTCCAACCTTCTGGAAGCCGACGATGCCGGCATCAAGCAGGTGACTATGAAGATCGAAGGCGACTATGCCTATGGTTACCTGAAAGGCGAGAACGGTGTGCACCGCTTGGTGCGCGTCAGCCCTTACAATGCCCAAGGCAAACGCATGACCTCGTTCGCCTCCGTGTTCGTCACCCCCCTCGTCGACGACACCATTGAAATCGTGATTGAGCAGTCGCGCCTGTCGTGGGACACCTTCCGCAGTGGCGGTGCTGGTGGACAGAATGTGAACAAGGTAGAATCGGGCGTTCGCCTGCGCTACCAATACAAAGACCCCTACACGGGCGAGGAAGAGGAAATCCTCATCGAAAACACCGAAACCCGCGACCAACCCAAGAACCGCGAGAATGCCTTGCGCCTCTTGAAATCACAACTCTACGACCGCGAAATGCGCCACCGTATGGAGGAGCAGAACAAAATCGAGGCGGGCAAGTTGAAGATTGAATGGGGCAGCCAAATTCGAAGCTATGTCTTCGACGACCGCCGCGTGAAAGACCACCGCACTAACTATCAGACCTCCGATGTTCAAAGCGTCATGGACGGCAATATTGATGCGTTCTTGAAAGCATGGCTGATGGAATTTGGTGGAAAGAAAGAATCATAACCATTTTGTAAGTAGATGAGCATATTTAGTTTACATATTGGACATAAGACCACAGGACTGCGAGACGCAAGACTAGGGGACATTGGCTTGTCTCGAAGTCCAGAATCAAAAGATATTATAGTTTAATTTTGAACACTTACTTATAATAAACAACAAACAAAAAATGAAAAAACTTACTATTATTACCGCTTTTGTTGCGTTGATTTGTTTTGGAACACACAACGTAATGGCTAACAACATTGAAAAGCAACAAGTCATTGAAGGAATCAATCCCATCACCAAAGATCCTACTCCAGCTATCACTGAATTTGTAAAAACCTATTTCCCAAAAGCCAATGTCCTCATAGTGAAACCTGAATGGGATGAATACGAAGTAAGGCTGAGCGACGGCACACAACTTGAGTTCACACGCGACTTCGAATGGAAGAAAATTGACTGTGAGCACTCCAACACATACACCGCTGTGCCTGCCGAACTTGTTCCCGAACAAATTTCCTCATACGTGAAGACTAACTTCGCCAACCAAAGCATCATCAAAATCGAGAAAAAGCGCAGAGGTTGGGAGATTGAGCTGAATAGCGAACTTGAAATCAAATTCAACAAAAACTTCGTTGTGACCAAAATCGACGATTAAGGGTTGTCACATACCGATATTCAAGCGGCTTGGAGTTTTCCAGGCCGCTTTTTGTATGTTTTTTTGGCCACAACTGTACATTTTGTTTTTCAAAAGCTGTAATTTTGCGGCAATTAAACGCAAAATCCTATGATTACTTTCTTTATCGCATTGGCCGTCCTTATCCTCGGTTATTTCATTTACGGAAAGTTGGTCGAGAAGCTCTTTGGTGCCGACCCGCAGCGCGCTACACCTGCCACCACTATGGCTGATGGTGTCGACTATGTACCTATGAAGCCTTGGCGCATCTTTTTGATTCAGTTTTTGAATATCGCAGGTGTCGGGCCCATCATTGGAGCTATTATGGGTGCGCAGTTCGGCACGGCCTCATTCCTTTGGATTGTGTTGGGCAGCATCTTCGCTGGTGCCGTCCATGACTACCTCGCAGGTATGATTTCCTTGCGTGACAAAGGAGCAAGCCTACCTGAAATTCATGGTACATACTTGGGCAACGGTGCCAAACAAATTATGCGAGGCTTCACCATCATCCTAATGATTTTGGTCGGTGTGGTGTTTGTCAACACCCCAGCAACCCTGCTCAATGCCCACTTCACCCAAAGCTGGAACCCTTACATCTGGGTTATCATCATCATAGCTTATTATCTGATTGCCACTTTGTTACCAATTGATAAACTTATTGGAAAGATTTACCCCATTTTCGGCATCCTACTTTTAGGTATGGCTGTTGCCATTTTTATCGCATTTCTCATTTACAAGCCCGAGATTCCAGAGTTATGGAGTGGAATGCAGAACCGCCACCCCGATGCGGCCAATAACCCCATCTTTCCTATGATGTTCATCTCGATTGCCTGTGGCGCCATATCAGGTTTCCATGCTACTCAATCACCGCTAATGGCCCGATGTATGGTCAATGAAAAACAAGGCCGTCCGATTTTCTATGGAGCCATGATCACTGAAGGCATCGTTGCATTGATTTGGGCTGCCGCCGCCGCTTATTTCTTCGGTCCCGACAGCGTAGTCGATGTGACAGGCAAAAGTGGAGCCGCCATCGTGGGTGTCATCGCCGACACTTGGTTTACCCCCATCATTGCTACCATTACCATTCTCGGAGTTATCAGTGCAGCTGTCACTTCTGGCGACACTGCTATGCGCTCGGCCCGACTCATCATCGCCGACTTCCTGCACTACGACCAAAAGCCTATCAAAAACCGACTCTTCATCGCCGTGCCAATGTTCGCCGTCACTGCAGCCATCCTCGTCTACAGCATTTCCGATGCCAAAGGTTTCCAAGTCATCTGGCGTTATTTTGCGTGGGCTAACCAACTTTTAGCCACGGTCACACTTTGGGCTATTTCGGTCTACCTTGCCAAGAACAAAGGTAAAATGTGGTATCTCATCACACTCATTCCGGCTCTCTTCATGACTATGGTAACGGGATGTTTCCTCTTTGTAGCCAAGGCTGCCGACGGCGGTTTGGGATCCATCCTGCCCCGCCCTGTTGGTTATGGCATTGGCGTAGCAATTACCTTATTGGGACTAATACTATTCGCTGCATATCTAAAGAAAAGTCAGAAAAGTATTTCATAATGAGAAGGTTTGCCTTGGTTTTGTCAATCACTCTAGGACTTTGTTTTCTTTCTTCTTGTCACAAAGTGGAATACGGAGGGCAAAAAGGTAAAATTCTGCATAATAAATACGACCCCGCGCTAAACATCAACTACATTATGGATGATGTAGAGCAAACTTGGGACACTCTCAAAATCGACCTCGATCGCGACGGGGAAACCGACCTGAGAGCCTGCTTCTTTTATGATATGGCCAATATTATAGCCTCGAAAGACTGGGAAATCAGTGTAGCCTATGATGGTTACATCAGCGAAGCCTATGGATGGGGCAGAGAGCATCGTGTATATTGGGGGCATCTTTCCCCCCTTTGCGTCCGGCACATCGTCGATGAAGGCTATTGTTTCGGATGGTTGGATTGCTATTCCACCAAAGGTAGCGAAGGACAGGTAGATGCCATAAGGTTTTACCTTCGCGAAATTGCATATTGCACCTGTCCCAATTACCCGCTTAAATGGGGTGAAAAATAACAACAAATGCCCGACAGGAATTTGACCAATCGGGCATTTTTCGTTTCAACGGCAGGGATTACTTTGTGGCTTGCTCGTAACCAGCACGCACAGCCTGAATGTTGAGGTCGACGACCTCCTGACCTTTTTTGCCGAAGATGTGGGCAATAGCCTCTTCCACCTTTTCCATAGAGATGCCAAGATAAGGCACAGTGGCACCCAACAACACCATATTGGAACGAGCCTTCAGCTGCTTGGCGATTTCGTTAGCATTGAAGGAAACGACATGCTCAAGCTTGCCCAACTCGGCGTTAATCTTCTCCATATCAGGATAATTGCTGATGTTGATGAACGGGTCATTATTGGTGATGACCCAGCCTTCCTTGCTCAGCCAAGGCAGATAACGCAAGGCCTCCATAGGCTCGGAAGAAAGGATGATGTCGGCCTGGCCTTCAGGAATGACATCGGCAAAGATCTCGTCATCAGAGATGCGAAGGTGAGAGAACACCGAACCGCCACGCTGCGACATACCGTGGATTTCACTCTGTTTCAAGTTCATACCCATATTCAAGGCAGCGTCAGAGATAATCTTGGCCACCGAAACGATGCCATCGCCACCCACGCCGCATAATACTATATCTTTTTTCATTTGCTTAAGTTTTTGCTGTTTAACTATTGTTTTATGGGATTGCTTCGCAAGACATCTTTCAAAAATGATTCAAAATCTATCAAAAATTCCCATTGCTGATTCTGAATGATTTATAAATCGATTTTCTTCAGATTTCTTGGCCGTAGGCCAACCCCATCACTTCTTCATATGCTTTTTGAGTTCCACAATGCAAGTGCGATGAGGTATAATAACAGAAACACCATTGTAATTCACCTCTTCCTCGATGATCTTAACGTTCTCCTCGTGGTTCTTGGGCAACGGGATGATGTCACGGATATGCTCGGGTTCTACACCGAGACCTTCGCAAATGCGACGAATCTTGTTGTGTGCCGATGAAGGCTGACCACCCGTCATAGCAGTGATGTCATTGTCGAGGATCATAACTACGACATTGGCCTTCTCATTGACGCAGTCCATAAGGCCTGTCAGGCCACTGTGGCCGAAGGTACCATCACCAATGACAGCCACGCTTGGGAAGATGCCCACTTCGCTGGCACCTTTTGCCATAGTGATGGAGGCACCCATACACACAGTGGTATTGATGGCACCCATATTGAAGCCCAATGTGTAGCAACCAATGTCACCGAACACCTTACCGTTCTTATGCTTGGCCATTACTTCATTCAAAGCATTGTAACTGTCGACATGCGGGCAGCCTTGACAAAGCGCGGGGGGACGGTTAGTAACCACCTCCGGTACCTTGAACATCACAGGCACATCCATACCGAGAGCTTTGGCCACCTTTTCGGCGTTCAGTTCTCCATCGCGGCGGATGGTCTCATCCAAACGTCCCATAACATTTTTGCCCTTGCCAAGGAAGCCCTTAATATGTTCCTCAACAAAAGGTTGTCCGTCTTCAAGGACGAGGATTTCGTCGCACTCGTCATACAGCTTGCTAATCATATCGTATGGCAACGGGTATTGTGTCACCTTGACGACAGGATATGGGCACTGGCCGTTCGGGAAGTTTTCCATCAGATAGTTATAGGCAATACCCGTGGTGATGATACCGATGTTCTTCTTCGGGCCATCAATATATTTGTTAAAGCCTGAGGTTTCCGAAGCTTGAGTAAAAGCGGGCTGCTTGTCGATGAGTTCACGATAGAGACGCTTGGCATTAGCTGGCAACAGCACGAACGACTTGGCATCGGCAGGCTCTGTCAACTCATTTTGCGGGCGAACAGGTTTACGCACCACGCCAGCACGGCTGTGAGCAAGACGGGTAGGAATGCGATAGAGCACCGGGGTGCCGAGTTTCTCGCTCAGCTCATAGCCGTAGTGTACCATATCGTAAGCTTCCTGTTGGTTGGATGGTTCCAGCATAGGTATCATAGCCCAGTGACCGTAAAAGCGACTGTCCTGCTCGTCTTGCGACGAGAACATACTCGGATCGTCGGCCACCACGATGAGGACACCCTTCGTACCGATGATGGCAGCGTTCATAAAGGGGTCGCCACAGACATTGAGACCAACATGTTTCATACAGGTCATAGCGCGTTTGCCAGCGTATGCCACGCCTATTGAGGCTTCAAGAGCCGTCTTCTCATTGGCGCACCAATTGGCAATTACGCCAAGTTCCTTGGCTTGTTTGGAATTGATGACATACTCCGTGATTTGGGTTGAAGGCGTGCCCGGATAACTATTGATGGCCGAGCCGCCCGCATCGATGAAGCCCTGTGCAATGGCCTCATCGCCTAAAAGCAATAATTTTTCCATATCGTATAATTCAAATTTCTGAAATATTTCAAATATTTAATCCTATCGAATGCTTCACATTTCAAGATTCAGTTTCCTGTAATCAACTCACATCAGCCGACACGGCCCATACTGATAGCCGATGTTGATGGCTGGAAGAATTCTATGATTTTGGGCAAAGATACGGTTTTTTTTGATTCGACGATACGAAGTGAGTCAAAAAAAGCATACAAACGAGAAAAACTTTACAATAACGGCTGCTAAGCCATATTGAAGCATTTATCCAAGCGCAGAATTTGTTCCATAAGCGACTGGTCCTCGTCGTCCTTCTCGTGCCATATGACATAATCAGCAAGCAGACGTTTACCCTCTTCTGGCCATTGCTTAGCCATTCGGGCACGTATAGTCGCTTCATCACAATGGTCGCGTTCCATAGCACGACGCAAGCGGGTCGCTTCCGAGGCAGACACCATTACAATGGCATCAAATTGCTTTTCCAAGCGTTTCTCGAAAACCAATGCCGATTCAAACAAAACATAGGGAGCCTCTTGTTTTTCCATCCAATGCTCAAAATCGACGAACAAGGCGGGATAGAGGATGCCTTCCAAATCGCTTTGGGCTTCTTCATTATGGAAAACCAAATCTGCGATAAGTTTTCTATTCAACTCTTTGTCAGAAAGATAAAAAGCCTTCCCAAAGCGATGTTCAAGTTGTTCGCGCACTTTTGGAAGGAAATACATTTGCTTGGCGGCATCGTCGCTATTGTAAACAGGAATACAGAGCCGTTGCTTGAACAACTCGCAGACCCACGACTTGCCGCATCCAATATTGCCTGTTATGGCGACTTTCTTCATTGTACAATAAGGTATTCCACCTTATCGGGGTGGGTACTCAAGATTTGGACAGTAGGAGGCCATGAGTCAAGACGCACATCCAGCAAAGGTTGCATAGCTTCCAGCTGCTGTTTGTCGACCACAGCACTGAAATGCTCGGGTGTAATAGAGGCATAATCCCTAACGGCCACAAGACATTTTACTGTCATAGCCTCTGGGAAAAAACGCACTCGCGCATCGGAACTGACCTTAATGGGCACCTCAATATCCATCTCAGTAAACTTCTCCACCTGCACTTCAACCTTCACTTCTTTGACGTTGGAATGAATTCGCCCATCATACAAGTCAAGTGGTACTGTAGCATTAAAGTTCTGGCTCACATTGGACATCGACAGCAGCTCCGTCTTCACTACTTTTAGAGAGTCAATAACCTCCTGTGGACCAAAAATCGTCACCGATGCGGGGTCAAGCATAGGAATGCCATAGAGGTCATATTGACGTACGGTTTTAATATCCGACCGCAAAACGACGGGTACCACCTTCGACTTCAGCGCATCCATCGAGAAATACACCTTAGCATCATTCATAGTGATGTTGGTTGCTGTAATGCCTAGACTCTCGGCCAATTTCTCTGCGACATACTGGCTACTGAAAGAATAGGTATTTCCATTTTCTAGGCGGTATGGCACCTCATTCAAGGAGATTGTGACAACGCGGTTTGGCTCACGTATCATCTTGTAACGAAGTGTATGGAAACCGTCAATGTTCAATGACATCTTTACCGACTGAGCATCCGACGACACCCACTTATCGGCAGGTGCTTCCACCAAAAGCAGACGATATGTGGTTTGGGTGACATAATTCTCCGACAATTTGACCAAGAACCATGCCGCCGTGGAAATAACCAAAAACACGAAAAAAACGAAGAAGGAATGCTTATTTGTGCGTTCCACCTTTTGCTTGATGTCATCCAATTTGTCCATAGTATCTGGATGCTTGGTTTGTTTTGCGCATAGCGGGAAATTTGCCCCCACCAGCTCCCTTCAATGAGTGCGAAACATTTAGTTAGGCCTGTCCGACGCGGTTGCCGTTCTGAACAAGGGCAGTTTTCTCCACCTCCACTTCAGTATTGGGAGCGAGCGAAATAATCACCGTAGTGTCTTTAACTTCGATCACTTTACCATGGAATCCACCAATGGTAACCACTTTGTCGCCTTTTTGAAGGCCATCGCGGAATTTTTGTTCTTCTTTGGCTTTCTTCGACTGTGGACGAATGAAGAACAGCCAGAAAACGACGATGAGAAGAAGGATAAAACCCAGACTTGACCACATAGAGCCACCTTGCTGAAGTTGGGTTTGGTCTTGGAGTAAAATAAATAAGTTATTCATTTTGTGTAATTTAAAGATTTAAAATTCAATATTCAAAAATTCAATATTCAATATTCAAAACAATTCTTATATCCGAAAACTCCAAACTGCTAACAGACAACTATCAACTAATTCAGTATTGATCTGGAGTTTGTACTGTCCCTTTGATACGCAAAATGGTCTTAGCAGGATTGGTGTTCGACATGACTGTCAGGAAACGGCTTTGAAAGCCATGATGGCCTGCGCTGTTGTAAGTCACCTTGATATCGCCTGTCTTGCCAGGAGCGATAGGTTCGCGGGGATAATCGCCCACCGTGCAGCCACAGCTCGATCCAACCTCACTGATAATCAATGGCATATTTCCCGTGTTGGTAAAATGGAAGGAATAGCTCACCACCTCCCCTTGGAGCAAAGTGCCGAAATCGTGTTCCTCCTTGTCGAACTTGATGGAAGCTTGCTTGTTAGAAGTTTCGGTAGCCGATTTGGGGCTAGTCACCAAGTCGGTGGAAAGATTGCCTCCACTTTTCTCTTTGCATGCCGACATAAGGCACAAAACCAAGAGGAAAGTGACCAAAAAATTAAAATGCAGTAAATTTCTCATTGTCTTTGGGATTTAATTATCATGACCGAGCCTTGATATGTGGCATCATTTTTCAACCCATGACATTTCAGCACATAGAAATAGGTGCCATCCGACAAACCGCCGCCATCCCAATCGTTCTGATAGTCTTTTGAATGGTAAACGACGCGTCCCCAACGGTTGAAAATAGTTAGCTCTGTGGATTCATAATAGCGGCTCAGAGGTTCATAATTATCATATTCGTATGTTGTACCGCCATCGTCTCTATTTTTTTGTGCGTCGCCACCAGAAGGCATATCACTATTCCCGTCCAATGCTATGATAAAGAAGTCGTTGGTGCCATCTCCATTGGGAGTGAACACATTAGGAATTTTCAGTTTCACCGGCTCCACCCTAACGCTATGAAGATATGTAGTGTCGCACCCCTGAGGATTATACACTTTCAGTTCTATGCTATATTCTCCAGTTTCCACATAAGTAAAACGCGGTTCAAATTCAGTTGAAGTGATGTTGTATTGTTGGTTGAGAACCCAGTAGAAATTGCTGATATCAAGAGTATCAGCAGAAAGATTCTCATAAGAATAAGTCACATGTGGGTTTTGTAGATAGACCGTATCGCCAGGGTCAGTTGAAATTTCGACCACGGGATTAGGATAAGCCTTGGGGCTAATGCTGTCGCGCTGTATGCAGCCACGTCCATCGGTCACTTTGATGAAGTAGTATTTGTAAGCCTCCAAGCCAATCGCCCATGATGGATCGCCTGGAGCTATGTGCAAAGGACTGATTTCCCATTGGTATTCGAAAGGCGGCACATAAACACTTGAAAGGCTATCAACTGCGACCACCACTTGTGCATTGCGGCCATTCTCCTCCTCACGGTTGCTGCAAGTCAGCTTCAGCTGTCTGAAATTGACTTCAAAACGAGGCATCACCTCTACCGTAATCTGAGGGTCGCAAATAATCACCGAGTCCTGATCACGGATAACCACCTGATAAGTAGTTGTCGAGAACGGTTTTACAGTGATACTGTTGGTGGTCTTGCCGCCAGGCGACCAAAGATATGTATATTGATAATTGTTGGGCACGCTTAGCGTCACCTCAGATTCGCTACAAATCGGCATTTCTGCACTACAAATGATTTCGCAAAGGTCTTCTTGCGCCTTCGCGTAAAACGAGCAGGTGAAGACCAGAAGAAGCATTAAGGCATTTCGTTTTATGGCGTTGTTTCTCATTCTATTCAAAATAGGTTGCAAAGATAGGAAAAATCCAATGATGAACGTATGATTACAAACATTTATTATTTGAAACCGTCAAATCCCTCATTGACTTTTCTTCAAAGGGATTGATTGCTTAAAGCCTCCAACCAATGACTGGAAACATAAACACGTACTAAAACAAAAAAAAAGAGACCCTTAAGAGCCTCTTCATTTTCGAGGGTGGAATGTGGGATTCGAACCCACGACCCACGGAACCACAATCCGGTACTCTAACCAGCTGAGCTAAATCCACCATCAGATTCCGTTTCTGCGGAAAGACGCTGCAAAGATACAACATTTTTCCATTACGACGATGTTTTTGTGCCAAATTTTTCATTTTTTTCTTTTTTGACACGAAAACATATGGGATTTGCGTATTTTTGACGACTCAAATGAAAGGTTCGTCATGAAAGGCAAATTGAATCAAGTCCAATCACCTAAGGCACTGGCTTGGAAACGTTTCTGTAGCAACAAGCTTGGGATGGGTTCGTGCGGTTTCGTCATCCTTTGGGCATTATTGGCCTTGTTTGCCTACATCATCATCCCCGACAAGACACCAAATGCCAACCGACAAATCCTTGAGATTAGCACGAAAAAGCCAGGATTTGAAATTGATATGCTGATGATTCCCAAGGAAACGCCTCCACAACGAACATCTTTCGTCCAATTCTTGTTCAATGGCCGTCCTGACGATTGCATTTACCTGCCTTTCGACAGCATCCATATTGATAAAGAAACCACCACCGTCTTCCTTTATCAAGCCGAAGGAACTCAAACGATTAGAACCAAAATAATTGACAACAATGAGTTTATGTGTGCCGACCCTTCGGCAAGTTCAGGAGTCTTTGCTTCGGCTGAAGAGGCTGACACCTATATAAGAAGTCATTGCTTGAAGCACCGAAAATTCCTCTTAGGCACCGACCAATTTGGTCGTGATTTCCTCAGTCGATTAGTATTGGGTAGCCGAATCAGCCTTACAGTAGGTTTCATAGCCGTGCTTCTGAGCCTAATGATTGGCATCGTGATGGGTAGTTTGGGCGGGTTTTTCCGTGGCAAAGTCGATGATGCGGTAGTGTGGTTTATCAATGTAGTGTGGTCCATCCCAACCCTTCTGTTGGTCATCGCCATCACCTTTGCCTTGGGTAAAGGCATCGCCCAAGTATTTATCGCTGTGGGTCTAACTATGTGGGTTGAGGTGGCCCGCATCGTCAGAGGGCAAATACTTTCTATTCGAGAAACCACTTTCGTTGAGGCGGGCCGTGCATTGGGATTCAAGAATTTACGAATCATCTTTAAACATATTTTGCCCAACATCTTGAATCCCATCATTGTAGTATCAGCAGCCAATTTCGCCTCTGCCATCCTACTCGAAGCAGGCTTAAGCTTTTTGGGCATCGGCGTTCAGCCTCCTATGCCCTCTTGGGGCAGTATGATCAAGGAGAACTACGCCTTCATCATTTTGGATGCCGCATTTTTGGCCATCCTGCCAGGTATAGCGATTATGTTGTTAGTGTTGGCGTTTATGCTCATCGGGAACGCTTTGCGCGAAGCCTTGGACGTGAAGAATTAATTCAGAAAGTAGAATGTGAAGTTACATCTTAAATTATGCATTCATAATTCCGCATTCACAAAAAAGTTGTATCTTTGCACCCTCAAAAAACATACCACATATGCGGGTGTGGCGGAATTGGTAGACGCGCCAGACTTAGGATCTGGTTTCGAAAGAAGTAAGGGTTCGAGTCCCTTCATCCGCACAAATTAAAGAAAATCAATAGAATAGAACATTCAAAATGAACATCACACAAAGCACAAAAGGAGATAATCTTATCTCCATCAAGATTAATGTTGAGAAAGCCGATTATGAAGAAATGGTCGAAAAGACCTTAAGGCAAATGAGACATAAAGCCAATGTTCCGGGTTTCCGTCCCGGTATGGTGCCAATGGGTATGATGAAAAAAATGTATGGTGCCAGCGCAAAAATGGAAGCACTAAACACGCTCGTTTCTGAAAACCTTAACAAACATATTGTCGAAAACAAGCTCAACCTTCTTGGCTACCCTCTCAGCGACACTGAGTTGCAGCAGCCCGCCGACCTTGAGAATGAAGACAACCTCGATTTCTATTTTGAAGCCGCCCTTCGTCCTGAAATCAATGTCGACTTCAGCAATACGATGGTCGATTTTTACCATATCGTCCCTACTGATGAGGAAGTGGACAAAGTCATCGTTGACCTTCAAGAACGCAATCCTAACACAAGCCATCCTGAGAACGTCGGAGACAACGACCGAATTGAATTGAAAATTCGGGAAGCCAAAGATGGCAAAGAAGTGGAAGGTGGCTTCGAGAAGGATGGCCTCTATATCCATATGGACCAAATCAAAGACCCGGAAAGCCGTGAGCAACTCATTGGCAAAGAAGTAGGTTCCGAGTTCATTATCAATCTGTCCAAGGCCTTCGGCAGCGAAGAAGCCGTTTCCAAAGTGTTGGGCAATGAGGCTCCAGCTGGCAGCGACTACAACATCATCATTGACGATGCCATTCACGATGAAAAACCAGAACTTGACGAAGAATTTTTCAAGAAAATCTTCCCTGATGACGAAATCAAGGATCTTGAATCCTTTAAAAAGGCCGTCAAAGCTGAGATGGAGAAGCAGCACGAGAAAGAAACCGACCCCATCCTCTTCAATAAAATGATTGACGAGTTGGTAGCCGCCGTTAAATTCGACCTTCCCGATGCTTTTATGAAACGTTGGATTGTTGACAACAGTCAAGGCAAGATTACTGCTGACGACATTGAAAAAAACTATGAAAAAGACTATGTGAAAGGCCTGCGGTGGCAACTCATCGAAGACAGCATTGTGAATGCTAACCCTGAACTCATCATCAAAGATGAAGAAGTAAAGGATTTCGTGCTGAAACAAATCTTTCCAGGTATCGACTACGCTACACTTGAGGACGACATGAAGGCAAATTTGGACAAAATTGCCGCCAACTACCTCAAAGACGAACAACAGGTGAACAACCTCAGGAACCAACTTGCTGACATCAAGATGACTCATCTCCTGAAGAACAAGATGAACATCAACTACACTGAAACCACCTCTGCCGACTTCATAAAGAAGCTGGAAGAAGAGCGGAATTCTAAATAATGGCAGATATCCTATAGCTGATGGCCTATGATGTGCCCTTGTGAAATGGCTGTCCATAGGCCATTACGTATAGGCCGTAGGCACCTTCAATAACTCATTAACTCAATAACTATCCTAACAAATGAACAACGAATTTTTCAAATACGCCACCAAGCACGTGGGATTGAACGCCCTCGGTCTTGAGCAATATATTTCCAAAATCAACAACAGCGGCTACATCAGTCCCACCGTCATTGAGGAACGCCAACTCAACGTGGCCCAGATGGATGTTTTCAGCCGCTTAATGATGGATCGCATTATCTTCCTCGGCACCGCCATCGACGACTACGTGGCCAACATCATCCAAGCCCAGCTGCTTTTCCTTGAATCGACCGACTCGAAGCGCGACATCCAAATTTACCTTAACTCACCTGGTGGCAGCGTTTATGCGGGCCTGGGCATCTACGACACCATGCAGTTTATCAGCCCTGATGTGGCTACCATTTGCACCGGTATGGCTGCTTCAATGGCCGCTGTGCTGATGTGCGCCGGGACTGCTGGAAAACGCTCTGCCCTCCCCCACTCCCGTATCATGATTCATCAACCTATGGGTGGTGTGGAAGGTCAGGCCACCGAAATTGAAATTACGGCTCGCGAAATCCAGAAGCTGAAGAAAGAACTATACGAAATCATCGCCAAGCATTCTGGTCAGACTTACGACAAAGTGTGGGCCGACAGTGATCGTGACTATTGGATGACCGCCGAAGAAGCCAAGGAATACGGCATGATTGACGAAGTGCTCATCAAGAACAAACAAGCATAATCCATGGCAAAAAAGTCAGGAACCTGCGCTTTCTGTGGGAGAAAAGCCTCTGAAGTGCGGTTGCTCATCCAGGGCATCGATGCCGAGATTTGCGATAACTGCGCCGAACAAGCTCATCTTATCGTCAAGGAACAATTTGGTGATGGCAATAGAACTTATTCCCATAAGGGAATGATATTGAAGAAACCTGCCGAAATCAAAAGTTTCCTCGACCAGTATGTCATTGGACAAGATGAAGCGAAACGCACTTTGGCTGTGGCAGTTTACAACCACTATAAGCGCATCAGCCAAAAGGTGGAGGCTGACGAAGTGGAGATTGAGAAGTCGAACATCATCCTCGTTGGCGAGACTGGTACGGGCAAAACTTTGCTAGCCCGCACTATCGCTAAAATGCTTAATGTTCCTTTCGCCATTGCTGATGCCACAGTACTTACTGAAGCAGGCTACGTGGGTGAAGATGTGGAAAACATCCTTGTCAAACTGCTGCAAGCCGCCGACTATGACGTGGCTGCCACTGAACGCGGCATCGTATTCATTGACGAAATCGACAAAATTGCCCGCAAGAGCGACAACCCCAGCATTACCCGTGACGTTTCAGGCGAAGGTGTACAACAAGCCATGCTGAAACTCTTGGAAGGTTCAATTGTCAATGTCCCGCCTCAAGGCGGGCGCAAACACCCCGAACAGAAGATGATCGCCGTCAACACAAAAGACATTCTTTTCATCGCAGGCGGAGCCTTCGACGGCATTGAACGCCTCATCGCTGCACGCAAGCGAACCAATGTCATTGGTTACGGGGCTGGCGGCAATGAAGCCTTGGACAAAAACAATATGTTGCAATACCTCTCCCCCGCCGACTTGAAAAAATATGGCCTGATTCCAGAAATCGTTGGCCGTCTGCCCATCATCACTCATCTTAATCCTTTGGATGCCGATGCGCTGAAACGCATCCTTACTGAGCCAAAGAACGCTTTGGTGAAACAATTCCAAAAACTCTTCGCAATGGACCACATCAACTTGGTCATTATGGATGAGGTGCTTGATTTCGTAGTGGAGAAAGCCATCGAATTCAAGGTGGGCGCACGCGGACTTCGTTCCATTTTGGAAGCCATCCTCAACGACGCGATGTTTGAAATGCCTTCCGACATCAATGCCACGGAATTGGTCATCGACTACACCTATGCCAAAGCTAAGCTGGAAAAATCGGGCTTGCAGAAACTGCATGTTGGTGATTGAGTTGCAAACCAACTTCATCAAAAAGCATCGGATTTCGATCCGATGCTTTTTTTTGGCACAATACTTGCATAGTCTCCAGTATTGAACAATAAATAATCACATCGCCATGAAAAGAATAGTCTTAGCAACACTGATAGTCTTGATGAGCTTCACTGGTTTCGCTCAAATGCTCGCCAAAGGTAATGCAGCAAAAAAGAAGGTATTAGCAGTCAAGAAAGAAGTCGGTCAACCAAAATCCGCTGTGATTGATTTTAGCGATGCCCCTGACCCTGCCAAAGGAAGCGTCGTATACGGGCGCATCGACGAAAATGGCGACACCACTCTTATCGTCTATCTTCCTGAGGTTGACATAGACCTGATGCAACGCTACCTTCAAATCACCGACACGCACAGAGGGCGCCGCTTGGCCAACAATGTGAAGAAGGTGTTCCCCTATGCCAAACTAGCTGGTGCCAAGATGCAAGAATACGACTCCATTTTGGCAAACACAGCCAACAAAGCAGAGCGCAACCGTTTGATGAAACAGGCAGAAAAGGAAATCACCGACCAATATACCGACGAATTGAAAGATCTCACCATCACCCAAGGGCTCATTCTTGTCCGCCTTATCGACCGGGAGACGGGAAATACCACCTATCAAGTCGTGCAAGAACTACGCGGCAAGGTTCGCGCTTTTTTCTACCAAGGTTTCGCACGCCTGTGGGGCTATAACCTGAAGACGGAATACGACCCGCACAACAACCCGGAGGATGATGAAATTGAAACGATTATGACCTTGTTGGAACGGGGGGTAATCTAAAATTGGGAGACACAATAAATCGCGTCTCTACAAAGGAGCCCGATGGCTCCTTTTTTTCTTTCCCTTGTTCCTCTTGCTCTTCTGGAATCATTTCTTTGGCATAATCCTTCACTAAATCAAAACCCTTGTAGAGATATGGGACAGTTTTTTCCACATAAGGATACAAATACGAGGTTAGCTTCACCTCCTCCTTAATCAGGCTCATCCATTGCAAATTATTAAGTACCAGCACCAATGTGCTACACAACAATAATCCCTTGGCCACGCCCAATAGAAATCCACCCAATTTGTTGAAGAATCCCAAATTCATTGCCTTCACAGTATTAGAGACAAGCTGTCCGATGACGTTCACCAAAACAACCAGCAGAATGAAAGTCAGGATGAATGCGACCGTATTAAGGTACTTCGGGTTGATTTTCATAAAGTCTTGCAAGTGCATTGCGGTAAAATCAGAAAAATGCATTGCACCATATATGCCAACACCAAAAGCTAGCAAGGTGACTACTTCGATAATGAAACCCTTTCGGAAACCTTTAAAACCAAAAAGGAAGAGTATTATTGCGATTATGATATCCAAATAATTCATTTCGAATAATACAATATCATCCTTTCGATAGCACGTTGACATACAGGGCAGAAATCATGGCCTTTAAAGGTCTTCATCAGACAGTCCATATGAGGACTATAGACTCCTTCGGGTTCGTAGCCGCCACCCTCAAAAGCACCTATAGTATATTCGTATTTCGTCTCACGTGGTGTTGGGATGGGTGTTTTTTTGTCCATCATATCCTTCCATTTTGCGTCAAAATTAACGAGCGTAGTGATGTTCGGTTCCCATGGTTCAAGGTCGTTGTTATACATATCACCGTATGTGTCATCGTCATAATACTCATCAGCCAGCCCCGCAAAACCGTGTCCAAATTCATGAATGATGACATCACTTGAGAATCCATTGCTACTCGCACTAGAACAATAAAAATTATAGATACCACCACCACCATATTTCTCCGTGTTGATCAAAATATAAATCTGGTCGTAAGGAACTTGACCCGCCAAATCGCGAATGTCACGGTTATCAGTGCTCATACAATAACGCTCAGAGTCGAACGTCCAAAAACTAAAATGCATGACTGTGTTCTTATAAATGTGATGGCCAGGCATAGTACATCCACTCTCAGTAGATGGAGCCATCACACCACGGATGTTGAAGCTCTCACGGTAACGGTCATATGGTGCATAGCTGAACATACTCTTCACAAAGAAGTCACAGTCTTTGATAAACTTGCCCATCTCGGATTGGGTGTAGCCCTCGGGCAAGATAACGATGTCAACAGCTTTGGTAATGTCCTTGTTACCAATCCAAGCCTCATAAACAGGCAGGTTGAGGTTGTTGTAATTACGAATGAAATAGTCTTCAGGGCTAACCGTGAAGCGCATTCCTTCTGTGAGTTGACCTTCCCAGGTCTTATAGCATAAGGCAATATCAATTTTCACTTTTGGGAAAGGCACAATAACAGATTCGTCGAAAGCCTTTGTAACCTGATTGGCCTCGTCAGTGGTCTGCCACTCGCCGTAAAGGTTTTGGTAGCCTTTTGAAAACAACAAATTCTCCGTTCCAGCCTCGTACACTTTAACGATGTAGCTTCCGTATTCCAAATTGTCGACAAGGTTGGTCTTCGACCCACTCCAGTAAGGTTCACGGATGAGTTCCTTGAGAGAGAAAGTGGTCGTATTGTGGTTGCCCGTCAAGCAATAATCAACGCGCAAAGAGGCTTCAGTGAAATACTTGTCAAATTGAGCCCATGCCATTATCGGCATAAAAACAAGGAACAGAAACAATGGCTTTTTCATATCATAAGAATTTTCCACAAAAATAGTCTTTTTTTTGATACCTTTGCATCAAATTAGTTGATATGTCCACTTCCCTATTAGCTATACGAAACCTCAAAGTCTCTTTTACCCATGAGGGAAAATGGGTAGAAACCGTGCATGGCATTGACCTTGACGTGTTTGCAGGGCGAACTTTAGGCCTCGTTGGTGAATCGGGATCAGGTAAGTCGGTGAGTTCATTGGCAGTAATGCGTTTGCTCAACGAAAAGCAGAGCCGTATCGAAGCTGACAGCATACAAATCGAAGGCGAGGAAATCAGGAATTTCACCGAAAAACAGATGGCAGAGGTACGTGGCAAACGCATCGCTATGGTTTTTCAGGAGCCAATGACCTCGCTCAATCCCGTATACAAATGCGGCTATCAAGTTGGCGAGATGATCTTGCAACATGAAGACGTGAGCAAAACCGAAACCAGACAACGTGTCATTAGTCTTTTTAAACAAGTAATGTTGCCTCGTCCTGAAGCCATCTATGACAGCTATCCTCACGAACTATCGGGCGGACAGAAGCAACGCGTAATGATTGCAATGGCCATTGCCTGTAACCCTAAGCTTCTCATTGCAGATGAGCCAACCACGGCCTTGGATGTGACTGTTCAATTGGAAATCTTGAAATTATTACGCAAGCTGCAAGCTGAAACAGGAATGGGTATGATTTTCATCACTCATGACCTTGGCGTGGTGGCCGAAATCGCAGATGATGTGGCCGTGATGCATAATGGTGAGATATTGGAAAGCGGTACGGTGCAACAAATCCTCAGCCATCCGAATCATCCATACACCCAAGGACTGCTAGCTTGCCGTCCACCTATGGAAGTACGTTTGAAACGCCTACCCATCGTCAAAGAGTTTCTCGATGGACATTGGCAAGGTGGCAAAGAGCAAATCCTGCACGACCTGCAAATCACAGATATGGAGCGACAAGCCCATCTGAACCAACTCTACGGCAAAGAACCTCTCCTAAAAGTTGAAGGCTTGAAAACTTGGTATCCACTACGAAAAGGCATTTTTAGCCGTATATATGGCTATGTGAAAGCAGTCGATGACATCTCATTGGATGTTTACGGAGGGGAAACTTTAGGACTTGTGGGTGAATCGGGGTGTGGAAAGACCACGTTGGGGAGAAGTATCTTGCGTTTAGCCGAGCCTACTGGAGGCAAGATATGGTTTGACGGCATTGAAGTCACAGCTTTGAGAGGCACAGCCTTGCGCGATTTCCGCAAGCAAGCTCAGATTGTATTCCAGGACCCCTACTCTTCTCTCAACCCTCGTCTTACCATTGGTGAAGCCATTGCGGAGCCTATGCGCGTACATGGAATTGAAACAGATAGAGTCAGACTACGGTCTGCAGTTTGTGATATGCTAGAGCAAGTGGGATTGCAAGCCGAACACTATGACCGTTACCCGCATGAATTCTCTGGTGGACAAAGGCAACGTATCTGTATTGCCCGTGCCTTGGCTGTCAACCCTCGATTAGTCATTTGTGACGAGTCGGTGTCTGCATTGGATGTCTCGGTTCAAGCCCAAGTCTTGAATTTGTTGAACCGACTGAAAGAGGAGCGGCATCTCACTTATATCTTCATCTCGCACGACCTTAGTGTTGTGAGATTTATGAGCGACCGTGTGGTAGTGATGTATAACGGCAAGCCCGTGGAGATGAACGATGCTGACGCGTTGTTTGAGCATCCCCAAAATGATTACACAAAAAAGTTGATTGCAGCATTGCCTGGAAGAGGATTTAGGAGGACTGACCTTATTTAAATAAAGTCTATTTTATCCAAATAACACACGTCGACTGACCCCATTGTTAGGATGTCCTCAATAATGAAAAAAGAACACCCTGCTATTTGTTGCATTCGACTTGTAAATGTAGCCATGTCCAGACTCAAGGGTGTTCAATTGTCCCAACCATCTGCCTGAACCAAATCTGGAGTTGATTGATTGGGATTGCACTATGTCACCATCGGAAGCAAATCCAGCAAACGCATTGGTGAGAGTCTTGTTCTCACTAAGTGGAAAAGCCATCCAGTTGATGCCATTTACGATGCTAATCGGATGTTCACTTGGAATGACGGGCACACCTTCCAAAGCAACTTCACACGCTGTGCTGACCATAATCTTATACATATAGGCAATGTCCAGCGAAGTCAATCTTCCAACCCATCTACCATTGTTAAAGCTCGTGTTTTGGCTCTGGGATTGGATGACAATTGAAGTGTTTGGCAAGGCTGCCACGAGAGCTTCTTGAAGGCTGGCAAGGGTGATATCGATGTTAAACGAACACCAATTCCAGCCGACGGAAAGGGGTAAGATTTGCTCTGCTGGATAATCGTATATTTCGGTTCGACGGAAAAGACATACATCCAATTGCGTGGAGCCAGCTGCGTAACAGGAAAAAATATTACTTGAATTATTGTATTTCAATAGATTGTGCGTATTATTACCTTGTGCTTGAATGGTTGCAACACCATTTGTGCCAATAGAAATATCCCATTGTCCATTTGCATTGTTATTAGCCTGTGTCTTTAATTGGTTATTGCTACTGCTGGCGGCATAGAGATAACCTCCATTATTACCCCAATTGGCATCGAAAAAAGTCCAATTGTTTCCAGCAACACCTAAAGTCAATTCACATACGGTATTGTCAATAGAAGAAATGACACCATCCTCAATTGTAACAGAGGAAGCGGAACGGTTGTTATTGTTTTGTGTCGTACCCAAGACTTTTCCGTTAGCCACATTGACAATCAGATAGGTGCGACCAGGTACAAGTTGGTCTGTCGAGGTGACCAGATAATACTCTTGTTCGAAACTATTGGGAGAATAGCTAAACACCGCGCTTACAGTTACATCACTTGCAGGCATCTCAAACTGGTTTTCAGTAACAACTACAGCATTGCCTTGCATATCAGTCACTATCCATTGTGCCAAGGCAAAACAAGGGTCCGGCGTTGCTGTCAAAATGATTTCGGTCTCTTCAAAAGCCTGCAAGGCACTGGCATTAATGCTGCCATGACTTGCTTGAACCAAAGTGATGTTATACAACTGAATCCATTGGGCATAAAGTGTCAGGTCATCGAGCAGAGTGACCATAGCACAATCAGCATAGTAATCACCAGTGCCGTCTACTGCAGTGTTCCAACCATCGAAGACAAAACCTGGTTTCGTAAAAGCATTTGCATTCAACACGGTAGGTTCAAACTCGTCGACATTCTGATCGTCCATCGTTCCCAATCCGCCATTGGAATCAAAATGAATGGTGTGGGTTGGAATGGAAGCCGAACCAGACATTTTCCCATAAAGCTGGATGGGTTGCTGATTGGTGTAGGTATTTGATTGAAAATAACGGAAACGATTCTGACCTGAAGTACTGTTAAAGCGCATCACAGAAGTGTTGGATACTATCTTTACGCTATTAGACTCAAAAGAAAGCGTATTCAAAGAAGGGTTGTTGCCAAAATTGATTTTATTACTACCTGATGTGCCATAAATATACTTTCCGTTATTAGCACCTCCAATTACCTTAATGGAATAGCCACCCGTCATTGGGGCAATAGTGATTGAGACGACCCCCTCGTCAGCTATGGTATTACTTGAAATTGGTTTCGAGACATAGCTGTTGACGGCATCCACACCTGTCCATACATAACCCGAAGTGGCACTCTGTTCATAAACCAGAATGTATTCCCCACTCCAATCTGAAGGTGCAGAGGTCACTTTCACAAAATCACCACTATTTCCAGAGCCTTCAAGGAAGGTGGCCATCACGGTGACATTAAAAGCTGGCATAATGAAGCTGTTACCGCTGACATTAACAGTAGTATTCATATCGCCCGTCTTGAAGACATACCACGAATAGAGACTATAGCCATTATTGGGATTGGCTATCAAATCGATGGTAGTGCCCGACTTGGCACTTGTTGCAGAGGCATCAATCGAGCCATGACTGACCGTGCCAAGGGTAATATCATAATAGTTGTTATTCTGTACAAAGGTGGCGCTAACCGTAACGGCATAGCCAGGCATAATAAAAGTGCCATTGCTGCTTACAGTAACTGTAGTGTTAGGGTCGCCCGTCCTATAAACGGAATAGGTACCCACCATATATCCAGGATCAGGTATTGCAGTGATGGAAACCGTAGCACCTTCCATTGCACTTTCAGGAGCCGATATACTTCCATGCATTAAACCCGTGGTACATATGATATTATAAGAAACGCCCCCTTGCCAATTTTCATCCCATATCATACGCGCATATTCAGGGTGGTCAATGAATGGGTTACGGTTATTCTGATAACCATAAACGGCATTATTTCTATCGATTTCTTTTTGGCTGACGGGGTCTTCATCGCTCCAACGGAGTAACATTTCCATTGCCCATTCCTTGATTTCAGATTTATTGGTCATACCACTTGAACCCCAACCACTATCTTCGGAATAATAACGCACACTCATATAGAAATAGCTGCGCGCAATGTCGCCTTTGTATTCATCAATAGGTTCAAACACTTTCCCTGTATAGCCAGAGGTGACGCATTGACCTAGCTTCGAGCCATTGCCTGAAGTATAGATAGGGTTATTGACTTCGCCGTAAGGATAATTGCTGCGTTGTCCATTCACGAAGCCATCAGTGGGATAAACATGAAAGAGGTCGCTACGAGGTGTTACGTTTTCGTTGAACCAGCTTTGGGGCCAAGTGTGCTCACGATTCCAGCAGTCGCCTTCCTGTTGATATTCGCCACATAATCCAGTGCTTGGACTATATTCGATATTGGAATAGATATCCCATATCTTGCCGTTGGGCTTACAGTCAGTATAAGCAAAAGCATTGAGGAGACCGCCATAGCTGACCACATGGTGGCCTTTGATGATATCATGCAAGGCAATCTTCAGCTCGTCGCCGGTTTTGCCATTGGCACTATTGTAGTAACCGTTAGGGATTTGAGCCATTAACCTCACGCCTGTCAAAGCAAGCAAGAGAAGGGTCGCTAATGTTTTTTTCATAAGTAAATGTTCAAAATTAAACTTCAATATGTAGGCTTATTTGGCAGAGTAGGCAATCAGCCACAATCAGCTTAGCAGCAATGCGGCTTAAAGATGTTGGTTGACTTTTAAAAACCAGCAGCTCAATTGGGCATCTTCTATGTAAACAAATTGTGCTCACACACTAAAATAAGCATATTTCAAAAATAGGTGACAAAAATAAGGATTATTTTGTATACATAGCCAACGTAAATACATAAAAAAAGAGCGGCAATGGTTTGCCGCTCTTCTTGTCGATTCTGAGAACCTTAGTTCTCCAAGGCACTACCCTTCAATGTTGTGTAGTTGATACGGAAAGCACCGACCTTACGGAGTTCTTGCTTCACGTCGGTAACGACACCCATACGGGTATCTTTGTGTACCTTCAAAGCTGTGGTCAGTAAAGGTTTGTCGGCCTCGTTACGAGAGTCACGTTCCTTCTGGATCCAGTCGGCGATGTCGGTAGTACGAGCGAAAGCGTCATCCAATTGGATACGTGATTCGGTACCTAGTTTGGGATCACGCGGGGGGCCGATGTAGATGGAACTGACTAAAGCCTTATGTTCCAGCTTTTGAATTTCTGAAGCCTTAGGCATAGCCGTCTTCACCTTCAATTCGACATCACGCATCGTGGTAGTAATCATGAAGAAGAATATCAACATGTAAACGATGTCAGGCAATGAAGAGGTGCTCACTTGTGGCACTTCCTTCTTTCCTTCTTTTCTGAATTTTCCCATATTTTATCCTCCTTGATGTTTTAGTACACAACGGGCTCAGCCTCACTGACACGCACAGGCACAGCATCGTTGATAGCCTTGGTTTGATCTTCATTAAGTTGGTCTAGCTTCTTGTGGAATTTCTTCCATGCCAATTCTTCCTTCATTTCGTTGAAGGCGCGAGCCAACTCATTCTGCACACTGATATACATAGCATACGAAGTACCGCGGTCGTTCTGGAGTGAGATGACGCCCTTCGACATGAGCACATCGCCAACCAATTCGAAAGACTTGGTTTCAACTTCAGGAGCGGTTTCGTCGCCCGGTCGCGGGGTCATAAAGTGCTTGGCTTCGTCCTTGAGCAAACTAATGTCCATCGGACGACCATTGACCAGCAACCTGTCGCTCTTGTTTACCATTACATTCATCACGTTTCTCTCCTTAACCTTGACGTCCTCGTCGTTTTGCTCGACGGGAGGAGGCAGACGACGGGTGATACCGTAGTCCACGTCCATGGAGGTCGTCATCAGGAAGAAACACAACAGCAAGAATGCTATGTCAGCCTGCGAACTAGAATTGATTTCAGGAGTTTTTCTTGCCATGATGAAATGAATTATTTTTTAACTGCCTTGTAGACAACTGAGAACACTATTGAGAGGACAGCTACCACAAGGGTGATATAAAAGAAATTGAGGCCCGTTTCAACCCAACCATGGGTCTTACCAGAATAGGTAAGATCTTGGGTCTGATAAGGAACGTCGAATGAGCCTTTAGACATAACATAGGCTACAACTGCAATTACAGCAAATGCAATGACCGCAATCAATAATGTCTTTCCCTTGACGCCTTTGATGGCAGCAGTGAGGACAACAGAAATCAATGCGATGACAATGCCAAGTATAATCAAAATGTAGCCCCAATTCAGGAATAAGTCTGCACGAGGCGTAGGCAACCCATTGTCGAAATCCGGCTTAATCGTACCAACAACGCGGTAGAACAAAACCGTTATGACGACAGTCACCAATGCCAAGGCGAGAAATACCCATCTTGAAATATTAGACTTACTATTCATGATCTATACTTGTTTTTATTTGTTGTACTTAGCGAGGATGTCCATGAACGAGATAGAAGCGTCTTCCATATCGTTGACGATGTTTTCAATCTTAGAAGCGATGAAGTTGAAGAAAATCTGAAGAATGATAGCTGCAATCAGACCGAACACGGTGGTCAACAGAGCGACCTTCATACCAGAGGCCACAACAGTGGGGCTCATATCACCAGCAGCGGCAATATCATCAAAGGCCTTGATCATACCGATAACAGTACCCATAAAACCGAACATAGGAGCCAAGCTGATGCAAAGACCAATCCAGCTCAATCCGCTTTCAAGCTTACCACCGGCAACTGAACCGTAAGAAACGAGGGCTTTTTCAACCTCTTCAAGTGACTGACCATCCTGATAGCGGATGAGACCTTGGGTGAAAATGCTTGCCACAGGACCGCGAGTGTTCTTGCAGAGTTGCTTGGCACCTTCAACGTCACCGTTCTTTATCTTGGCTTCAACACCGGCCAAAAGTTTTTTCGAATTAGCAGTGGCTAAGGTCAAATAGATGATTCTCTCAATAGAGATAGCCATACCGATAAGGAGGATGACCAACACGATACCCATAAAACTTGGGCCACCATCGATAAATTGTTTCTTAATGGATTCGCGGAATGTCGTAGGAGCGGCCTCGTTTGTCTGTACGGGGGCGACTTCTTCAACCGTCTCCACAGGAGCTGGAGTTTGTTCGGGCGCAACGGTCTGTTCCGTCTGCTCAGTTTGCGCTTGCTCGTCTTGAGCAACAACAAGATTGCTGACGCCAAAGGTGAAAAGGCCAGCAACCATAAGGAAAGCAATTAATTTTTTCATAGTTTAGTTTGAATGTTTAATTATTACTGTTATGAATTACTATGTTCTATTATTCATTACTTCATTACTATTCTGCGGAGAGAGCGGGATTCGAACCCGCGGTACCCTTTTGGAGTACACACACTTTCCAGGCGTGCTCCTTAAACCACTCGGACATCTCTCCAATGCTTCGCCAACCCCTCTACCCAATCTGAAATCGTTGCCAAAAGTACAACATTTTTTCATTAGGCAAACAAAAAAAATGGTTTTTTTATTGTATGAATAATTCAATTGCCTGAATTATAGCTTTAAAGCGTCATTTCACCACGGATGGAATTTTGCATTATTTCAAGGATTCTTGCTTTTGGCAAGCCTTCTCCGATGAGATACATAAGTTTGGCGACTGCTGCCTCAGTGGTCATGTCATGGCCACTGATGACACCAATGCGAGCCATATCCAAGCTAGTTTCATAGCGTCCCATCTCCACTGAGCCAGCCTTGCACTGTGTAATATTGAGGATGATGAGTCCACTATCGATGGCTTCCTTAAGCGCGTCCAAGAACCAACCAGCTGTGGTGGCATTGCCCGAGCCAAAAGTCTCTAACACTAAGGCACTGAGGTTGGGTGTCTTAAACACATGGCGTACAAAGTCTTGCGAAATGCCAGGGAAAAGCTTCAGAATGCCTACATTGCGGTCCATTTTGGTATGCACCTTCAGCTTCTTAAAATTGGGCTTCAGGATACGTTCCTTATTATATTTAATATGTATACCCACATCGGCAAGGTTGGGATAGTTCGACGAGATGAAGGCATTGAAATTCTCAGCGTTGAACTTAGTGGCCCTATTACCGCGCAGCAACTGATTCTGGAAGAAAATGCTCACTTCTGGGACAATGGGTGTTTCATCGTCCTTGGCGGCAGCAATCTCAATAGCTGCAAGAAAGTTTTCACGACCATCACTGCGGACCATACCCATAGGTAATTGAGAACCTGTCAGCACGACAGGCTTGTTCAAGTTTTCGAGCATAAAGCTAAGGGCAGATGCTGTATAAGCCATTGTATCGGAGCCGTGAAGCACTACAAAACCGTCGTAATGCTCATATTCCTCTCCTATCTTGGTCGCCAAGCGAATCCAAAAGTCAGGCGACATGTTTGAGGAGTCAATAAGCGGGTCAAAACTATAGTAATCAATCTGATAGCCAAAGTTTTTCAACACGGGCAGATGGGCATAGATATTATCAAAATCAAAAGGCACAAGAGCTCCCGTCTTGGGGTCTTGCATCATACCAATGGTGCCGCCAGTATAAAGCACCAAAATTGAAATCTCTTCGTTGCATTGCATAACAAACGGATTTTGTGGCGGCAAAAGTAAGGTTTTTTTTCGCTTGCACGTCAATTTACGTTATTTTTGCAGCGATGAAAGTCATTGCCCATATACACACCGACTTCCCCACCAAGTTCGGCATCCCACGCCAAAGCGGCATCATCGCGTCATTGCAAGGCCGCATCGTTTTTGAGCCTGAATACCGTATCGCAGAGGCTGTGCGAGGGTTAGAGGATTTCTCTTACATCTGGATTCTATGGGAATTCTCAAAGACTGTACGCGACACATGGTCTCCCACGGTACGCCCGCCGCGCTTAGGTGGCAACATTCGGAAAGGCGTATTTGCCACACGCTCGCCGTTCCGTCCCAACCCCATCGGCCTTTCTTCGGTTCGTTTGGAAAAAGTAGATATTGACGCTAAGCTCGGCCCTGTGCTTTACGTGTCGGGGGCCGATATGATGGATGGTACTCCCATCTACGACATCAAGCCCTACATCGCCTATACCGACAGCCATCCCGATGCTGCTAGTGGCTTCGCTTCCATTCCTGCGGAATATCTTTTGGAGGTCAACATTTCTGATACAATGTTGCAATCAGTTCATGAAAACCAAAGGGAAAGTCTCATCGACGTGCTCGCCCACGATCCGAGACCACAATACCAAAACGACCCCGAACGCGTTTATGGTATGGCGTTCGGGGACGTGGAGGTGAAATTTAAGGTCGATAGAGGTCTCCTCACTGTATTACAAATCACAACGTCGGAGACACAATAATTTAGGAATTCAAAACTATTTGATTTTCCTTACTGAGGTCTGCAAAATCTTGTCACCCTGACTCTTATCGTACACATAGACCATCAGGTAGCACTCATCGGCGTTATAGTCGGCATTGATTTCAGTGCTGTAGCTGAAATAGGAAGTGTCGTTGGTATCCAAATGAAAGTCTTCGAACGATTCGCCATAGGCACCATTGAGTGTGCCACGGAACACATTACGGAATACGTATTCCTTGTCAATACCACCAGGGACAGTTTGCCAACCCACGATATTGTCCTCAACCAGACAAACTGTGATGTAGAAATGTCCATCAAGATCATCCAATGCAATGGCTTGGACCTCCACCTGCAAATGGCGGTTAGTTTCGTCATAATTGGAACCGACCAAAATCTCAAACGACTGTTCTTCTAACAAAGCTGAAGCCACGGGGGTGTCGATTTGCCCCTCATTGAGCGTGTTTCCTTCGGTCAAGGCCACATGGTCAACGGCAAACAGCGGGTTGGCGTTGTGGTTGTTGTACCATTCTGTACCCTCATCGGTGAGGAAATTGGGGAAATCGCCTACAGGCTGGGCCAAAAATCCGGCATGAACGCTCAAAATGAAGATATGGTCTTCGTCCAGTTGATGTTGCAGGTTATGAGCATACTCAGCAGCGGCAGGGCAATTGACACAACGGGCACCTGTGAAGTCTTTGATAAGCACCGTCTTGCCAGTAGGCTCCACATCGCCGCCTTCCAAAACAACCGTCACAGTATAAACTGCTGTCGTGCCATTAAGGGCAGTCACAGTATAAGTCACGGGATTGGTGAAGTCTTGAGCCACGCCTGAAGCAGGTTCCACCGTAGCCCCTTCCGACACTTCAATGGTGGGAACCAACTGCGTGACATCCGTTTCGGCAGGAAGCACAAAGGAAATCGTACGAGCGATTTGATCAATCACACCACTATCGTCCAACGCATCAAAACGGAACGAAAGAATGCTTTTTTCGTTGTCGGCATCGTGAACTACTGCTTCCACCATATACTGTGCAGTGGCGCCACTCATGGCGGTAACAGTGTAATAGACGGGATTAGTAAAGTCTTGAGCCACACCCGATGCAGGCTCAATGGTGGCGTAGTTTGAAATGATGATGGTCGGCGTCAGATGGGTCACATCCGTTCCTGCAGGGAAATCCAACCTCACCATCTTGTTGTCCTCGTCTACAGTGCCAGAAACACTGTCCACTCTAAATTCCAAAATAAATCTCTCGTCTTCAGCACCTTGAATATAAGGTTCTTTTTCGACATCACAGGCATTCATGAACACCATGGCAGCCAGCAAACCCATACCTATTCTTAGTATTCTTTTCATTGTTCTAATCATTAGGTTTAAACATCCATTAAAAACTTGTTGAGACAGTCAATGAAACACCACTGGAGGCGGGCACGGTGCGGCACACACCGCCCACGCAGACCACACCTTCGCTCTGACGGCCTGCACTCAACATAACACGTGTGGCATCATGGATATAGGTGACCGTACCCGTGAAGTAATGGTCGCGGTATTCCTCAACAGGGTTGCCATAATTCCACTTGTCGGCGATGGAAAACGACCAATGCGGGTTGATGGAATATTCCAGCAGAGCAAAGGCCCAGTCGCCACGCTTCTGGTAGTCTTTCTTCTCGCTCTCTTCCACCTCATAGCCTTTGTGAACTTCGTTTTCCCACAAGCCTTGCAACTCAAGGCGCAGGCTCTGGCGTTTGTTAATCTTATAAGTCACATCCATAAAACCGATATTGGCCTTCACGACAGGCGAACCAGCGTGGCCTTCGATGGTCTCGATGTCGTAATACAGGTTGATGTATTGTGCGGTGAGGTGCCAATCCTTGCTGATTTTCTTGTCGACTTCAAAGTTGATGTCGCGGAAAAAGCGATGGTCGCTGACGGCAAAGAACTTGGAAGCATAACCCAAAGTGCCTGCTTGGCTCAAAGCCATTGCGTTACCAAACTTGACAGAATCACGGACGATGTCGTTCACCTGGCTCATGTTGAAAGCCAACTTGGTACCGTATTTGCCACCTAGGGCAGTGCCTTTCGGGATGGTATAGTTAACTTGCAGCTGTGCTGCCATCTCACCATTAGGCTGGGTCGAATAGGTGTACATCGACGGCAGGCTATGGGTGTGTGTATAATTAATAGGTGGGATGAAGTTGATGTCAAGGTCGTTTTGTTTGCCCGTATACATCGACTTGAAGCTCATATTGTCGACACGTTTCACTTGGAGGACAGCACCAAAGCCTTTCTGTGAATAGCTCAGTGACGACATCAAGGCGTGGCCTTCCTTATAGATGAAGTTGTTGATGGCCGAGGGATCGTTGATTTTGTAGGCATACTCTGTGCTGAACGACACACGGCCATAGCCCAAGTTGAGACGAGCTGCAGCTGCACTCACATTTTCGGGGATGTTGTAGAACGAACTCTGGTCAGCCTGTTTCTTGCTGACGAAGCTGCCTCCCAGACTCATCTTGAACTCCGAATTGTTGAGCGAAGAAATGCTCTGGTTGAGGTCCCATTCGGCATCCACGCCACGCACAATGCCACGATAGTCATCGTTACCCATGTCGCGTTCCAGATAAGGAGCCCAAAAGAAACGTTGGCGGCCATAGACACCTTTCAGGGTGAGGCCTTGGGTGGGACGCAACACCACGCGCGCACCACGCAAGGCATTGTCCATACCCAGCGACCATTCCTCGTAAGTGCGGAACACAAGTCCGCTGCCGAACTGGTCGTAGATGTCGCCCACAGTCATACCGATAAAGCCGTTGTCATACGAGGCAAAGAAATTGGCCAAACCCACACCATTCAGTTCACTACGGAACCCATTCATCTCAGGCAGGAAAGCCTCGAAACGCATACCTGCAGAGAAGTTTCCATTCGTATAATTCACCTTACCGAAACCATTGACACCCAATTTCTTGCCCATAAGGTCGGTAATATTGATGCCCTTGTCAAGCATATAATATTGCGCATCAGTCTGAAAACTGCCACTCACTTGACTGTTTTCAAGCAACGACTGAGCACCCGCCTTGAAACTGACCGTCAAGACGAGTGCGAATAATAATAGTATGTGTTTTCGCATTATTAGTTGTTTTTGACACACAACACGGAACTTGTGGACTATGGCTTGTACCAATGACAATGACAGCTTATCAAAAAGGGCTAAGTTTTCACCCTCATGTAGAAGCAGTCATTGTCATTGTCAATGGTCATTGTCAAAAAATTCTCGCATCATTTTATATTTACTTTTTCTTAGCCACTTTTTGGATTTCCTCATAGAGGTCGTCTTCGCCACCCTCAATATAGCCGGTATGTTGATAAACGAGTTTGCCATTACCGTCAAAGAGGAAAGTGTGCGGAGGATTGCTCACATTCATTGCACGCTTCAGGTCGCTGTTCACATCGAGAAGGATGTCAAAGTCCCAACCTTTGCCTTCCACCATAGGTTTCACCTTGGCAGTGGAACGAGAATCGTCGATGGAAACGGCATAAATCTTCACGCCGGTCTCATCCTGCCAATCTTGATAAACATCATTCAAGGCGTTGTGTTCCTTGATGCAGGGGCCGCACCAAGTAGCCCAAAACGTGAGGACGATTGGCTTGCCATTGTTGGAGAGTTTGGAAATGTTCACATCCTTGCCGTTCAAGTCTTTCAAAGTAATGTTTGGCAAATCGGATTTCGACTGCGCCTGAAGGCCCGTCACCATCAGAGCCATCAGCAAAAGTGTCATAAGTCTTTTCATTGGATTTAAAGATTTAAGATTCAAATATTTAAAGATTCAAAATTCAAGATTCAAAATTCCTCATTCCTAACTCCACAGTCCCAATTCATCATTCTGCATTTATTCTTCTTCAATTTGGCAATACACTTCAAGTAACTTGCAGTATTTTTCGGCCCTAATAGCGACCTTCTTGATGAGGTTTGGAACCAGGACACATTCTCCAGTATTTACAAATATCGCGCCATTTTCCCAATTTAGGGTGAATTTTCCCTCCAAAGCGATCAAAATCACGAATGAATCGAGATTGGAATAGTCTTTTTCCATCTCGCCCTGCAACTGAAGCAGGTTGGTCACGAAATACTGGCAATCCACGATGGGAACGGTCTTATTCAATACATCCGCCACCTCAAGTTTGTATCTTTCCGGCATTGTGCCGTCAATGGCTTCCACCGACTGTGGAATGTGCAACTCACGGCGCATACCAGCAACGTCAATGCGATCCCAATCGTAGATGCGATAGGTGGTATCACTGGTCTGTTGTATTTCAGCCACCATAATGCCAGGTCCCAATGCATGTACGCGACCTGCTGGGATGAAAAACGCATCGCCTTTCTTCACCTGCTCGTGGTTTAAGACCGATTGCAATATATTATCTTTCAATACATTGACATAATCCATCCGCGTCAATTCGCGGTTGAAACCCATAACGAGTTCTGCATCTTTGTCGGCCTGCATCACATACCACATCTCGGTCTTACCGTTGCCCAAGCCACGTTTCTCTGCCAATTCATCGTCGGGATGCACCTGCACCGAAAGCCAGTCGTTGGCATCAATAATTTTCAGCAACAGAGGAAACTGCTCGCCATATTTGTCAAAAACCGACTCTCCCACCAAATCGCCCATAAAGGTCTCCACAAGGTCGTTGACCTCATCGCCCTCAAAGTCACCATTGGCGATCTCGCTCTGCTCATCCCAAATGCCTGAAAGCAGCCACATCTCGCCACAATTAGGCAACCGACCGTAATCAAGGCCAAGCTGTTCCTTGATTTTTCGTCCGCCCCAAATCTTGTCCTTAAAGATGGGCTTGAATTTCAGGGGATATAGTACTGTTTGCATAGTAAACTTAAAATATGGATTGTATGACTTTATCTACCATCTCGTCAAAGAAAGGTTGCTTCATCCTGCTAATTTTACGGATAACATCACGTTCAATATCACCCACCAGAATATGACACTTGACATAACTCTTTTTTTGCATTGGCACAGTCAACATTTCATCATCCAGTTCATAACAATACTCTGGATTGTATGGTTTTGAAGAAATCATACACAAATAAATGTAACCTTCATTGTCTTGAAGCATATCATTCGATACGATGACAGCGGGATGCGGCTTGAATGAACCGTCAGGAAACAAGAAATTGATTTCAACAATATCACGTTGTGAATACTTCATACCAAGTGCTTTGAGAACAATTTTGCGGCATTAGCCTTTGACGTACAAAGAAACGCCTGTTTTTCCTCTTCTTCAGTCCATTCTTCCCACTCAGGATAAGTGATGACTCCTGCCGCAATCAACTTGCGGATAAGCTCCATAATCTGAGCATTTTTTTCATCATAACTGATGGTCATAGTAGTCATAATCATTCCTCCTTTTCAGACTGCAATAATACGAATTATTTCTGACATGGATAGTCAGACACTAAAAATCATTATTTTTGCGCCAAAGAAAAACATCATGCAAAACCTCATAGAACTTAGACATATCCTCCATGCCCATCCTGAACTATCGGGACAGGAGGCCCTGACCAACAAAATCTTGAACGAGTGGGTGAAACAAACCCGCCCTGACCATATCATCGAAAAAATCGGCGGCTATGGTTTGGCTGCAATTTATAAAGGTGCAAAGCCGGGCAAGCGCATTCTCATCCGTGGTGACATTGATGCGTTGCATATTCCTGAGCCGAACGACCTACCCTACCGTTCACAAAACAAAGGTGTTTCTCACAAATGCGGCCACGACGGACATGCTACCATTCTCTGCGGACTAGCGCAATGGCTCGGCGAACAACGTCCCGACCTGGGAGAAGTCGTCCTGCTCTTTCAACCCGCTGAAGAGACGGGACAAGGGGCGCAAGCCATCCTCAACGACCCACAATTCGAGACAATCAAACCTGATGTGGCCTACGGGCTCCACAATCTGCCAGGCTTCGAAAAAGGACAAATTATGGTAAAAAAAGGCTGTTTTGCAGCAGCTTCTTTCGGTTTGAAACTGACCTTCGACGGACGCACAGCACATGCCTCTCAGCCCGAAACGGGACACAGTCCATCGGAACTGCTGGCCTTGCTCATCCACAACCTTGAAACGAAACGCGAACAGATGAAGACCGTGCAACCGTTGACCACATTTGTTATCACGCATGCCATTTTAGGCGAAGAAACTTTTGGAGTAGCGCCTGGCCATGCTGAGTTATGGCTCACTTTGCGCAGTTTCGATGACCATAATCTTGAGCTGATGGCTTCACAGATTATTGAGTTCTGCCGTGCCAAGGCCAAAGACCACCTTTTCGATTTCAGTTTCTCCGAGCACGAAGCCTTTGCCGCCACCAACAGCGACCCCAACTGTGTGAATACCATCGAACAAGCCGCCAAAAACCTCGAATTGAACCTCGGTCACTTGAAGGAGCCTTTCCGCTGGTCGGAGGACTTCGGAAGATTCGGGAGTATCTGTCCGATAGGTTTCTTTGGTATCGGCTCAGGATTGGAACAGCCCGCCTTGCATAATCCTGAGTTTGATTTCCCTGACAGCATTTTGGAAACAGGAATGGGGATGTTTTGGGAGATTATACGGCTGGAACAGAATTAAGAATTAATTAATTGTTCAAGATTATAATTCATATTTGTTTTGTTTTCGGCTATGACCGCTTTTGTTTGGTGTAGAAGCTTCTTGGCTTCGTTAAAGCGGTCATTATCACAAGTCATAGTATGAATAATTTGCGTTCCGGATGTAGACTAAATTTACTCATTCACTTAAGAATTAAGAATTGAAAAAGAAGCCGGCAGCAATCTGTCGGCTTCTTTCGTCAAATAGAATAATTCTCTCTTAGTCCTCGCTGCGCTTCTTACCGACTAGGTAAGCTGCTCCGAGACCCATAAGGACTGCGATTCCGCTCCCTACCGGAGTGGTGCCGTTACCGTCCTGGTTGCCCGACAGGTTGTGGTCTGGTATGCCGGGCATGGCAATGCCGTCCTCCCGATTGCCAGTGCTCTCATCGGATGCCCCGCGCTGGAACAAACCACCCTGGGCGAACGATGCCACTCCCAGTCCAAGGACGATGGCAAGAGTCAGTGCTAGTTTCTTCATCGTGTACTTATTGTTTAATTGTTGATCGTTTTTCTGTTTAACTGTTGTTTTGTTGATCGCTGTTCGCTTTCCGTTGTGACGGTAGCTCTTGGCCGTTAGCTATCAGACAGGCGACCTGCCGATAGCTAACGGCTAGTGGCACTTTCTCATCTCACGACCACCTTCTGAACCTTCACGCTCTCGCCGTTGACCAGGCGGAGCATGTAGACACCGGCGGCGGCGTCCACGTTCACGTTGGCGCAGCCGTTGATGCTCTCGCTGCTCAACACGCGACCGTTGACGTCTACCACCTGCAGCGTGGCCTCTCCCTCGTTGGTGATGACGAAGCCGCCGTTGCTGTAGAAGGCGAAGCCGTCCGAGGCCAATGTGCTTCCGGTGGCAAAGACCAGCTTGAAGCGGTTTGCGTTGTCGTTCGTGCTAGCGTCAAAGCTGTAGCTCGTTGTGGCAAGCAGGTCGACGTCCGTGTTGGCCTTATTGTCGATCAGGTGCAGGTAGGCGAACTCCACGTTCTCGCTGCTCATGCTGATGGTGTAGCGACCGCTCTCCTCTGCCTTGAAGCTCACGGGAACCTCTCCCACCTCTTCGCTGCGAACCACCGCGTACTCTTGGCCGTCCACTGTGATGTAGAGCTTCGTCCCGTTCGGGTTGAGTTGGATCTTGTGAAGCTGGCGGCTCTCTCCGAAGCGAACCATGGCGCGGTCGAGAAGGCCGTTATTGCCGCTCAGGTTGAGGGACAACACTGACTTGCCATTGTTGGGGTCCTCGGTGGTGAAGGTCAAGGCCTCATTGTTCGATTCAGCCTCGACAAACACGCCTTCCATAGGTTGGAGGCTCCTGTTAGTGGCTAGCATAAGGTTGGTGCCTGCACCGTTCATCGTGTAGAAGTCGCGGCCATCGGCAACGTAAGCAATATCAGCGAAGGGGTTGCCCACCAGGTTCCAGCCCGACCATTCCGCGTTTTCGGTCTTGGCCAACCTGACCTCGTACTCGGCGCCCTCGATTGGCATGCCGCTGAAGGTGATGCTCGTTGAGTCTTGGCTGGCATAGAGGTAGCCCTTGCCTGAAACGAGGTTGAACTGGTTCGGGTCGTAATTAATCCACTCCTTACCCTCGTCGTCGCCTGCCTCATTGAAATAGTACAGGTCGAAGGCTTCGGTAATCATACCGTCAATGGTAGTGGGATCCACACCGTTCTCTCCGCTGTTGAAGGGGAATGCAATCAGGCTGTAGTTGCCTACGCCTCCCTTGTGACCTACAATGTCCATTGATAAGGTAGGCATTTCAATCTCGGTAACAGCGAAGTTGTCCATATATGTGGCAGTGCCATATTTGCTTTCGCCACGGATGATGATGTAGCAGGTGCCGCTCATACCGATGGGCAGGTTGTAGGTGTACCAGCCAGCTTCGCTTTCAGCAGGAATGACATCGCTTGATGCTGAATAGACACGCGGGATAAAGGCCAACTCGGTGGCGCCTTCGATTTCGCCATCAGCGCTTGCAAACACTCTGATACCTTCTGTAGTGTAGGTTGAATAGCTGCTGCTACGATATACATCGATGGAGAACTGGAAGTTGGCATTCGGCAGGGTCATGCCGGGGAGCATAAGCTTGGTCAGGGTGCCGCTGCTCATATCGTGCAGACGGAGTTGGTTAGTGCTGTTGTTGTCATTGGTGATGGTGATAACCTCAAAGAAATAGCTGCCGCTACCTTCAAGATGCTCGTTCACCCAGCAAGGATCGCTGAGGGTAACACCGCTGGTGCTGGTCTCGAAGTTTTCAAAGTCTTCGCTCCACGGGAACTCGGTGATAGGATCGCACTTGGTGGAGAAGGTGAATACTGCAGAAGGTTCGCTGTTGTCTTCCTCGGAGCAGTTGGCAACCACATAGAATTCGTAAACGGTGGCATCGTTCAAGTCTTCCAGGGTGTAAGGATTCTCGCCCACGATCACTTCGGCATATTCATTGGCACGGACTTTATCAGGACTTACTTCTCTGTAATAAACCGTCCATGTGTCTTCTCCGCTGTTAGCCGTCCAGCTCAACTCAGCAGAATTGTTGGTGGTGGTGGCAGCAAGGGCGGTAGGAATGGCGCATGAAGGTACTGCATTCACTGTGACGTCATCCAAATAGATGTAAGCATCGCCATTACCGTAGTTGGAAGTGCCTTTGAAGACGATGACCACATCCTGTCCAGCGTAGTTACCGAGGTTGATAGGATCATGCTCGGTCCAAGCGGAAACACCAGTAAGGCCAGTGGCGAGGGCTGTTTCATGAGTGGCACCACCATCGGTGGAGATATAGACGGAGAAGTCACCACCAGTGGGGTTCTTGTACCAGAAGCTCAATTGCATGGGTTGGTCTGAAGGCAGGCTGATCGGCACGGTCTTCAAGAAGTTGGTGTTATTGTTGCTATTGCTGTATGAATCGAAGACCACGCATGAACCTTCATGGCCGTTGCTGGCCATGCCGTTGCCAGAGGTCTTGGTGTTGTAGCACCACTTGTAGCTGTTAGTTGTGGTTGTGCCTTCAGCGTTGTCCCAGCAGTTGGGGATGGAATAGGCCACGGTGAGATTGTTGAAGGTCTCCGTCCACGGGAAGGTGGTGACGGAACCACACAGGGTGGTGAAGCTATAGACTTCGGAAGCCTCGCTCTGATCGGTCTCTGAGCAGTTGGCTACTACATAGTATTCGTAGGCGGTGGTAGCGGTCAAGCCTTCCAAGGTGTAAGGATTGGTGGCGTTAGCCACTTCAGTATATGCATTGGCACTGCTTTCTTTCCAGTAGAGGGTCCAAGCGGTTTCGCTGCTGTTGGCAGTCCAGCTCAGTTCGGCTGAGGTGGAAGTGAGGCTGGCACCAAGAGCCGTGGGGGCTAAGCAAGAAGGAAGCTCGGTAACCTCGATGTTGTCAACGAGGACATAACCCGTTTGGGTATAAATGTCTTTAATAGCAATATATTGGCCGTCGCCAGTATAGCTGTTGAGCATCACAGTGTGTGAACCAAAGGCGCTTAAATCATCGGTGATGGCAACTTCTTCAATCAATTCGAAAGTTGTGACATCCGTAGGATCGGTCATGATGCCGATGCCGAGTTTTCCAGAGGTCATGCTGCCACTAGAGGTATTGGCATAGCAGGCATCGAAGGTGATCTGATAACCGTTCAAAGGATAGGCGGCATCCACTTCAGGCAACACAGCCACCAAAGCGGGATTTTGGTAGGTGCCCATATAGAATGCAAGCACTTGTGTATTTGCAGTCATCACATTGATGCCGGTGTAGGAAGTGTTTTCGACGATGGTGTTCCAGCAAACTGGCAAAGTGGCATCCTCAAAGTCATAGGTGTAAGGCAGCGCCATGGCATCGCATGCGGTGTTGAAGATGGCTGCAGAGCTCCATGCGCTGATTTCGTTTTCACCACAAATGGCGCGAACATACACATAATAAGTGGTGCCAGAGGTGAGACCTGTCAAAGCGTAAGGATTTTCAGCGATGTTGGCCACGGTAGGCGTTGTGGTTTCGTCAGGGGTAATGGAGGCATCGTCGGTGACGAAGATGTCCCAAGCGCTTTCCTCACCGCCAGGGTTCCAGCTGAGGGTAGCACCCGTAGTGGTGGCATCGGCAACCTGCACGCCCGTAGGCTCAAGGCAGCTGGCACTCTCTTCGAAGAGGAAGTCGTCGAGGAAGAGGTAGTATTGGTCGTCGGAAGTGTGCTTCACAGCCACATACTTGGTTTCGGCAGGATAGTTGGCCGAGAAACGCTGGTAGGTCGTTGAAGCGGTGATTTCCTCGCCCCAGGTGAAGCTGTCGGGGTCATTGTCGGTGGTGGAGTAACCCACTTGGAAGGTCTCAACACCATTATTATATTGGCTATACCAGAACTCGACATGCAAACCGTTCTCAATGCCGCTCAGTTCGGGCGAGATAACGTATTGGGGAGGAGTAGTGGTGTAGTTAAGAAACAGGAAAGCATTGCCTGAGTGTGTAAAATCAGGGTCTTGATCATCAACCATCATATTGCTGGCAGGTGACAAGGTCCAGCAGTTAATGCCAGCGGCATTCTCAAAGCCGTAGGCGTAAGGAATGGCGAATGCTTCAGGGCAAGGTGTGGTGAAACTACCTGCATTGACCCAGCTACTCTGTTCGTCGCCGCAGTCGGCCTGTACCTTCACGGTGTAGGTGGTGGCGGGAGCAAGATCTCTTATGGTGTAAGAGGTTCCGTTGACGACCTCAATGGTACCGTTCACGTCAACATTGTAAGAACGGGCATCGCCTCTCCAAGTGACGGTAGCTGTAGTGACACCTTCTGTGTAGTCAATGGCCAAATCGGCAGGTGCTGCGCAGGATGAAGCTGCTGTGAAGGTGAAGTCATCGAGGTAGAGATACCAACCGTCGTTATAATTATCAGAATCATACTTAATGGCTACACGAACAGTTCCAGCTGGTAATGATTCTGTGTACTCTTGCCAAGATGTGGAACTGGTAACCAGACTGCCATAGGTAAACCTACTTGGGTCTGTCACGTTCTCATCGGTAGTGTAACCCACATTAAAGTGATCAAGATAGGAACTAGAGTATGCCTTGTAATAGAACGACACATCTACTCCATTAGTGCCTCCGCTGAGTATAGGTGACATAAGGTATACGTCCGAAGTACTATACGCAAAACGGAAACCATAAGTACCAGTTTTAGCTGCAGCAGTATTAATAGCTCCATTGCTGCCAGATGATGTCCAGCCGTCAGTGGCCAGGTTGTTGTTTTCAAAGCCATACGCGTAGGGCAGGCTTTGCTGTGCTTTAGCAACGCCGAAGCAGGCGAGGCAAAGCATCATCAAGAAGATAGAAATTTTCTTCATTTTTGTTGTAACTTGTTGATTTTTAATTATTTATTTGGAAAATGTTATAATTTTTGCTTGTTTAGCGGGTGCAAAGGTAGTAATTATTTCGATATGGAGAGAAAAAAATAAAAAAATCCTTGGAGGAGTGAAATTGTTGGATTTCAGGATTCCAAAATTTTACAACCTATGGTGCTGTGCATAGATTCCATTTGCACGTTGCATAGCAGGGAATGACATATACAACGAACATTAACCCTAAAATCCTAGTAGGAATTTTTGGGCAAGCCAAATTTTCATAAAAACCAAAACGACCTCTTAGTCGCAGCGTTGTCCTTCATACTGCTGCACCTCATCGTATTTGTAGTCCAACTCAATGCCCACTTGGCGAAACATCTCCTCAGTCTCGGCTCCATCATGGTAGCGGCGCTCACACACCACACGAACGATACCGCAGTTGATGATGAGCATGGCGCAAGTGCGGCATGGGGTCATTCGGCAATAAAGGGTGCTGCCATCCAAAGCAATGCCACGGCGGGCAGCCTGACAGATGGCGTTCTGTTCGGCATGAACGGTACGCACACAGTGTTGAGTCACTGAACCATCTTCATGGATGGTCTTGCGGAACAGATGGCCCACATCGTCGCAATGCGGAAGCCCACGTGGTGAGCCGACATAGCCCGTCACTAGAATCTGTTTGTCTTTCACGATGACACAGCCACTGCGTCCACGGTTACATGTGGCGCGCTCGCTGACTGTGTCAGCCAAATTCAGGAAATAGTCATCCCATGAAGGACGCACATGCAGTTGAGTCAGCACCTTCTCCACTTGTTGGTTCAGTTGGGGTATGGAGCCATCGTTCAAAAAGACAAAGTCCGCCTCCTTGATACAGGCACCGAGATTCTGCTTGTTGGGGTCGGTGGCCGTCATCTCACGCTCTTCGTTGGCCACGAAAGTCTCGAAGCTGACGTGGTCAGTCTCCGATCCACGCTGATAGATGCGATCGTAGCGGATGCGACGGTCCGCATCGACAGCGAAAAGGTAGAACTCGCCCTTCTCGCGCAGTGAGTGAATCTCACCTGGTGTGCGCACGCTCTCGATGACGGCGTTCCTACCTTCTGCCTTGGCGCGCTCAAAGAGCTGGTCCGTAATATAACTTGGACAATGCGCGGCACGAAGGTCATTGCCCACCATAGTGAGGGTGTCGCGGTTCACCTCAAGTCCACGGCGTTGACATTCTTCTGTAATATAGGCTCGCACCGAGTAGTGAACGAAGCCTTTCTCCTTGACGAGATAATCGACGATGGTGCCTTTGCCGGCGCCCAATGTTCCTGTTATTCCTATGATTATCATAATGGTATGATGTTGTTAATTCCTATTGGCGCAGTAGATGGTTTTCCTGCTTAATATCTGTCGTCCCAACAAGACCGACATTTACTCAAAATTATTTCACTTGCTCCTTGATTTCAACGACCCACTTCGTGACATCGGCGGGCTGGAATTGCCTCATCTTCTCCAAAAGCTCATTTGCATCACTGCTGACGATGAGGTTGTCAGCATGTTCCTTACGCATAAATCCTTCCTTTGCGATATGTTGGATGAATTCAACGATGCCATCGTAGTAGCCGTTAACATTGTATAGCGCAACGGGCTTGTCGAACACACGCAGCTGGCTCAACACATAGGCCTCAAAGAACTCGTCCATAGTACCGATGCCTCCTGGCAAGGCGATGAATCCGTCGGCCATATCCTCAAGGATTCTCTTGCGTTCGGCCATCGTCTCCACCACAATCAACTCATCGATTTCAGGATGGCCGACACGCATGTCAAGCAAATGCTGGGTGATGGTACCAGTCACCTTGCAGTGACGCTCCATCATCACGTCAGCTATGATCTTCATCAGGCCTACGCTACCACCACCGTAGAGCAACTCGCAGTGGTTGTCGGCCAACAGATGACCCAATTCGGCGGCTTTCTCCTTGTAGATGGGGTCGAAACCCATACTGCTGCCGCAAAAAATGCAAATTTTCTTCATCAACGGAAATTTTTGCAAAGGTAAGATTTTTTATTTTTGCAGCACAAATAAAATGACACTTGCTTCTGACTAGTGGCAACTTTCGAGGAAGTGTTGAACTCCTTATTCCTAATGGGAACTGCCAGCAGCCAGAAACAAAATTTGAACGATTAAACATTTAATTTTGAAACTATGACTAGAAACATCGGCATATTAGGCGCGATGGCACAGGAAATAGACGAGGTAAAGGCTCTGCTCACCGACAAAACCATTGTTAAGATTGCGAACCGTGAGTTTGTGGTTGGCAAAATCGGAGGTGTACGTTGTGTAGTGGCTTTCTCCAAATGGGGCAAGGTGGCAGCCACCATAACGGCTACCTTATTAATACAAGAGTTTGCAGTGACAGACTTATTTTTCATTGGCACGGCAGGTGCCTTGGCAGATGGTTTGAAAATAGGCGACATCGTCATTGCCAATCGTCTGGTGCAACACGACTTGGATGCCCGTCCCATCATTCAGCGCTTCGAGTTGCCCTTGCTCAATCGCGTCTATGTCAACAGTGACCCAGAACTGAGCGACTTGGCAGGTCGCGCCGTGAGCAACCTTATTAATAAAGGTGTGGAAAAGATGGTGGGCGATGAGGCTGTCAAAGACTTCAACCTAGCCCCAAGCTTGCATTTCGGCGACATCGCCAGCGGCGACCAGTTCATCAACAGCAATGAAAAAAGGCAAGAGATACTCAACCTCTTGCCCGATGTGTTATGCGTCGAGATGGAAGGAGCAGCTGTGGCTCAGGTCTGTCTGGAGTTTGGCACACCTTTTACCGTCATTCGCACCATCAGCGACACCGCCGACCACAATGCCCGCATCGACTTTAACAAATTCATTGAGGAAGTGGCGAACGCTTATTCGCGAGCGATTGTTTCGGAAATTATGCGACTGATTTAAACATCAACTATAGGTCATCCTCTCCCCTATCCATTTAGTGCCTCGGCACCACCGACAATGTCAATCAACTCATTTGTGATGACATTCTGGCGAGCTTTGTTGTATTGGATTTTCAGTTCCTGCGACAGCTGGTCGGCGTTGTCGGATGCGATGTGCATTGCTGTCATACGGGCACCGTGCTCGGCAGTGAGGGTATCGAGCATAATAGAGTAGAAATTCGTTCGCACCACTTTAGGAATCAAATCATTGACAAAGGTTTCCTTGTCGGGTTCCACGATGTAGTCGAAACTTTGGGCGTTGCCTCCCATCTCTGCCTTCAATGGCAACACAACCTCACACGAAGGCACTTGTACGCCAGCATTCTTGAAATGGTTAAACACCAGCTCCACACGGTCCACCTTGTGGCTGAGGAAAAGCTCGACCATCGTATCACTGATTTCCATAGCCAAATCGTAGGACATATTCTCCGCCAAAGGTGCATAGGTCATTTCCACCTTGATGCTGAATTTTTTGGCATAGTCGTTGATTTTTTTGCCAAATAGAAAAACCATAACATTCTCTGCACCAATGCTTTCTGCATATTTATCATATACTTGCTTGAAAAGTTTACAGATGCTGGAATTGTAAACTCCACATAAGCCACTGCTCGACGAGAAAGCCATTAGCGCAACCTTCTTCACCTCGCGGTGCTCGGCCAGAGGTATGTTGACTTCGCCTTCCAATGAACCGAGATAGTTGGCCAAGGCCTCGCTCAGTTTGTTCTTGTAAGGCAAGAAACGTGTAGTGATGCCTTCCGTCTTCTTCAGCTTGGCTGCTGATACCATCTTCATCGCACTCGTGATTTTCTGCGTTGAGGCGACAGATGCGATGCGGGCTCGTATTTCTTTTAGTGATGCCATAGTCTTTGTTTTTGACACGGGACTTCGGGACTTTGGGGACTTCGGAACTTAGGTCGTCTCGTAGTCTCATAGTCCCGTAGTCTCGCAGTCCTATGCATTAAAGTGTTCACTCAAATTCAAAGCTTCCTCCTTCAAGACTGCCTTGATGTCGTCATCGATTTTGCCGGCTTTCAATTGTTCCATTACGTCCTTGTGCTTCACCTCCATAATGTCCAAAAACTGTTTCTCAAACTCAAGCACCTTGTTCTCGGGCACTTTGCTCAACAGGCCATTGGTACCGCAGAAGATGATAGCAACTTGTTTCTCGACGGGCATAGGCGTGTATTGGGGCTGTTTCAGAAGTTCCACATTCTTGCGGCCTTTGTCGAGGATCGCCAAAGTAGCGGCATCAAGTTCAGCACCGAACTTCGAGAAGGCTTCCATCTCGCGGAACTGGGCCTGGTCGAGTTTCAGGGTACCAGCCACCTTCTTCATCGACTTGATTTGGGCATTGCCACCCACACGCGACACGGAGATACCCACGTTGATGGCAGGTCGGATACCTGCGTTGAACAGGCTGGTCTCCAAGAAGATTTGTCCGTCGGTGATGGAAATCACGTTGGTAGGGATATATGCCGACACGTCACCAGCCTGTGTCTCAATGATGGGCAGTGCTGTGATGCTGCCGCCACCTTTTACGATGTTCTTGATGCTGTCGGGCAAGTCGTTCATCTGGCGTGCTACGTCATCGTTTTTGATGATCTTGGCAGCGCGTTCAAGCAAGCGGCTGTGGAGGTAGAAGATATCGCCAGGATAGGCTTCACGTCCTGGGGGACGGCGCAGAATCAATGAGACTTCACGATAGGCAACAGCTTGCTTGGAGAGGTCGTCGTAGATAATAAGTGCGTGACGACCCGTGTCGCGGAAGTACTCGGCAATAGCGACACCCGCATAGGGGGCATAGAACTGCATAGCAGCAGGGTCAGAAGCCGTGGCACTAACCACGATAGTATAGTCCATAGCGCCATTCTGTTCCAATGTCTTCACCAGGTTGGCCACGGTAGAGCCTTTTTGGCCAACAGCGACATAGATGCAATAAATTGGGTCGCCGTTCTTAAAGTTATCTTTCTGGTTGATAATGGTGTCGATGGCGATGGCAGTCTTACCCGTCTGACGGTCTCCGATGATGAGCTCACGCTGTCCACGTCCGATAGGAATCATGGCATCAATGGCCTTGAGGCCAGTTTGCAAAGGTTGGTTCACAGGTTGACGGAAGATAACACCTGGAGCTTTGCGCTCGAGCGGCATCTCGTAAGTCTTGCCATGGATAGGTCCCTTGCCGTCAATCGGGCGACCGAGGCCATCAACCACACGGCCCAAAAGGCCTTCGCCCGCCATAACGGAGGCAATGCGTTGGGTGCGTTTCACCGTCTCGCCCTCCTTGATGCCCTCGGTAGGACCGAGCAGCACCACACCGACATTATCTTCCTCAAGGTTGAGCACCACGCCCATAGTGCCGTTTTCGAACTCGACGAGCTCGTTCGACTGCACCTTGTCGAGGCCATAGACGTGTGCCACGCCGTCGCTCACTTGCAGCACCTTGCCAATCTCCTCGAACTGAACCTTGTTGCTCATACTCTGGAGCTGCATTTGCAGGATGCTTGATATTTCACTTGGTTTGATGTTTGCCATTATATGTTGAGTTGTTGATTGTTTAATTGTTTAATTGTTGAGCTGTTAGTCCTTGGCTTTTAGCTATTAGCTTGGCAGCTACGAAGCTAATAGCTAATTGCTTTTTAGCCTATTTTTCAACGCGTTCAGCTGTCCTGCCACGCTGGCGTCCATCCGCGTGTTCTCAATGTCGAGAATGAAGCCACCGATGAGGCTCGGATCTATCTTGATGTCGATTTCGGCATCGGCTCCGAAGGTCTGCTTGATGAAACCCTTAATCTTGTCGTAGCTTTCCTCGTTCAACTCAGTGGCCGTCGTGACATGCGTGCTCAGGATGCCGTGCTTTATGCGGTACATCTCCATATACTTCATAGCAATGAGGAAAAACTTATCCTCACGTTTTTGTTCGGCCACAAAAGCGATAAACTGTTTCAGGCAGTCGTGCATAGGCTCTCCAACCGCCATCTCCATCAGCTTCACCTTCTCCTTTTGAGCCACGATGGGGTCGGCCAGCACTTCATTGAATTGGGCAATGGCCAAGAGGTAGTTGTGGGCAAAACGTGTCAGACCGTCATAAACGGTATCTTCACAGCCTTGTCCCTGAGCCAGTTGGAACAATGCCCGTGCATATCTCACTGAAATTTTTCCGTTGTCCATAGTTTATGCTTCTATGCGAGGTGGATTGTTTTTGAGCAGTTGCTCAATGTAGGCATTCTGCGACTGTTTGTCGCTCAGCTCGCGTTGCAGCAGCTTCTCTGCGATATCAACGGAGAGGGCAATGACCTCGTTCTTGATTTGAGCCATAGCTTCAGCCTGTTCTTTCTCGATTTTCAGGCGAGCATCGGCGACAATCTTTTCAGCTTCCTTTCGTGCTTGCGTCTTCGCCTCTTCGATAAGCTGAGTCTTCAGGTCTTGGCTCTCTTTCATGATGCGAATCTGCTCAGCCTGTGCCGCCGCCATAGTCTCCTGCCGTTTCTGCTCGATGCCGGCTAAGGCTTTGTTAGCTTCCTCGGCTGCCAATAGCGAGTCGGAGATGTGGGCATTGCGTTTCTCGACGGCTCCCATAATCATCGGCCATCCCGCCTTAGCCAAGATAACGAAGACGATGAGGAAGGCGATGAGCATCCATATCACTAATCCACTTTCGGGAAGAAATAAATCCATGTGTTATTTGTTTAATTGTTGATGGTTTAATCGTTGATGGTTGACGCGTGACTTCGGGACTTCGGGACTTCGTGACGTTTTCTCGTCTCGCAGTCTCGTAGTCCCGTAGTCTCTTGTCTTTGATTAGCCGAGGACGGCCAAGACGCATACGACGATGGCGAACAATGTTGCACCTTCGACGAGAGCGCCAGCGATAATCATACCAGATTGGATCTTACTGGCGGCTTCGGGCTGACGAGCCATAGCTTCCATGGCTGACTGACCGATTCTACCAATGCCGATAGCGGCACCAATCACTGCAACAGCGGCTGATATGGCGGCCAAACCTGGCACGTACGATACAGCTTCAAGGATGGTTGATAATAACATGATTTTAATTGTTTAAGTGTTTATTGTTTAAGTGTTTAATTGTTTATTCGTTTTCTGTAGGGCTGTCATATTGTGGCAACCGTAATGTTTATTCGTGTTCCGGTTCGTGTTGTGCCATACCGATGAACAGCGATGACAATATGGTGAAGACATAGGCCTGGATATAGGCGACCAGCAACTCCAAAGCCGTCATAAAAATGGTCATAAAGATAGAGACGACACTCATCACGCCACCCATACCCGCGCCGTACATACCCCCGATGATGAAGATGAGTGCCATCAGCACCATAATGACAATATGGCCAGCCAAGATGTTGGCAAACAGACGGACCATCAGTGCGAAAGGCTTGGTAATGGTGGAGATGAGTTCGATGATGGGCATCAGCGGGAAGGCCTTTAGAAAGATGGGCACATCAGGCCAAAGGATGTCTTTCCAATAGTGCTTGTTGCCGAACACATTCACGAAGAAATAGGTCAGCAGGGCCAGCACCACTGTAATGCTCAGGTTGCCCGTCACGTTGGCACCGAAGGGGAAGAACGGAATCAGGCCAAACAGGTTGGCGAAAAAGATGAAGAAGAAAACCGTCAGAAGATAAGGCGCGAATTTCTTCACTTTCTTCTCGGGGATGTTGGGCCTGATGATGCCGTCCAACACGGTGTAGGTGAGCCATTCTACCAAGCCTTGATATTTCGTGGGTTTGCCCATCGGGTCTTTCTTGTATTTCCTCGCGGCAGGCAGGAAGAAAGCCAGCAGGAAAATGACAACGAGGAAGATGCCGAAGGCATTTTTCGTGAACGAGATATCAAAGGGTCTCGAAAGGCTACCATCGGCTTTCACCTCCACGAGCTTGCCAGGGTATTTGTCGGCGTTGATGGGCGAGATGTAAAAGTTGGCCCCCTTGTGATTAAAGGTCTCCCCTTCCTTCAGTTCACAGACGTGTTTCGATGAGAAGCAGTGCCAACTGCCACCGTCTTTGCACTTCACGATGACGGGAAGCCAGATGCACACTGGCTCACCTTTGATTTCTGTGATGTGGAAACAATATGAGTCGCCCGTATGTCCAAAAATGAACGACTTGGCATCAAACTTCTCCTTCTTGGGCTCCTGTTCGCCATCCTGAGCTATGCTCTGAATCGGAGCGAAGGTCATCCAGATGAGGAGAAAGAAAAAGATACTATATTTCAAAACATTTCTCATGCTTTGTTTTCTTTGTTCAGATTCTTGAGGTAATGGTTATAGACACAGGTCTCTGCCGTCAATGCAACAAGGTAAGCTGAAGCCGTGATGATGACAAAGGCCTTGCCGCTTTCCTTGACGAAGACGATGTAAAGGACAAGGATGGCTACCGTGAGCACCAGCTTGATGCCTTTGTAGACCAGCAGCCATGTCAGCTTATTGGGATGTCCGTCAACATTTTTCTTCATCAGGTGGCAGTAAAAGGCACCCAAGACCATAAAGAGGTTGGGGCCCGTAATCATCCAGTTGTTCCACCAGGGCTTGTCGGCAAAGAAACAGAGCAGCACACCGTCCAGAACGAGGCAGAGCAGCAGGAACACGGCCAGATATTTTGTCAGCACATTGTTTTTCATAGCTCTACGCAGATGGTCAGGTGGTTGTCGTGGTTCTCGGTGAAACCGCCTTTGATGGCAAACTCCTGATGTTCGCCTTTAGCGTCGGTGAGGCTGACTTTGCCGGCCTCAAGGATGGCGACGATGGCGGCATGGTGCTCAAGCAGGGTGAATGGTCCCATCTTGCTCGGCACAGTGACAGAAGTGGCTTCGCCTTCAAACAACGTGGCACTCGGTGATATGATTTCTACTTTCATCTCACCTTAATTAATTAGCGTTGGCATTCTTCAGTAGCTCCTCGCCCTTGGCGATGGCATCGTCGATGGTGCCCACCAAGTTGAAGGCGGCCTCGGGATATTGGTCGACCTCGCCGTCCATGATCATGTTGAAGCCTTTGATGGTTTCCTCAATAGGCACCATCACGCCCTTCAAGCCGGTGAATTGTTCGGCGACGTGGAAAGGCTGCGACAGGAAGCGCTGCACACGACGGGCGCGGTGGACGACAATCTTGTCCTCTTCTGAGAGTTCCTCCATACCAAGGATGGCGATAATGTCTTGTAGTTCTTTGTTGCGCTGCAACAATTGGATGACGCGCTGGGCGGTATTGTAATGTTTCTCGCCGATGATGTTCGGGTCGAGGATGCGTGAGGTAGAGTCGAGAGGATCGACAGCAGGATAGATTCCCAACTCAGCAATCTTACGGCTCAACACGGTGGTGGCATCCAAGTGCGAGAAGGTAGTAGCCGGAGCGGGGTCAGTCAAGTCATCGGCAGGCACATAAATAGCTTGTACTGAAGTGATGGATCCGTTCTTGGTAGACGTGATGCGCTCCTGCATTTGCCCCATCTCAGTGGCCAGCGTAGGCTGATAACCCACAGCTGAAGGCATACGTCCCAACAAGGCGGACACCTCCGAACCTGCCTGAGTGAAACGGAAGATGTTGTCGATGAAAAGCAAGATGTCGTTCTGGTCGTCGTTGGTATCGTCGCGGAACGACTCGGCCACAGTCAGCCCCGACAAGGCTACGCTGACACGTGCTCCTGGCGGCTCGTTCATTTGGCCGAAAACCAAGGTGGCCTGTGAAGTGGCAAGAGCTTTTTTGTCGATTTTCGACAAGTCCCAATCGCCTTCTTCCATCGACTTGACGAATGCATCGCCATATTTGATGATGCCCGACTCAATCATTTCGCGAAGCAGGTCATTACCCTCACGGGTACGTTCGCCCACACCAGTAAACACCGAATAACCATTATAGCCCTTTGCGATATTATTGATAAGTTCCATAATGAGCACCGTCTTGCCCACGCCTGCACCGCCGAAGAGGCCGATTTTACCGCCCTTCAGGTAAGGCTCCAGTAGGTCGATGACCTTGATGCCCGTGAAAAGTACTTCTTTTGAGGTGGCCAAGTCCTCATACTTGGGAGGCTCGCGGTGGATGGGGTATTCCGTTTTGCGGTCAAGCTCACCGATACCGTCGATGGCATCGCCCGTTACGTTAAGCAAACGTCCCTTGATTTGACCGCCTATGGGAATGGAGATGGGTTTGCCCAAAAGGTTGACCTCCATCCCACGCATAAGACCATCGGTGGAGTCCATAGCGATGGTGCGCACCGAATCCTCGCCGATGTGCTGTTGGCACTCAAGCACCACGCGCTTGCCATTAGGGCGTAGCACCTCCAAAGCATCGTGAATCTTCGGGAGGTTGGCTTCGCCTCCTTCAAAGTAGACATCAACCACGGGACCGATAATCTGTGTAATTTGTCCTTTGAAATTGTTTGACATATTGTATCTGAGTTATTTCTATTCCTATTTAATAACAAAGCGGCAAATTTATCAAATATTGTTTTTCGTTCAACGAAATTTGAAAAAAAGGAGAAAAATTGTTTGTATCAGGGAAAAAAAAGCAAAAAAAAGGCGGCGATTGGTGATTACCAACCGCCGCCTTACCGTAAAGGAGCGTACTCCTGCCCCCTTTTGGGGCACTCTTATTATTTATCTATCTTCTTTCGAGTAGATTATTTTGCTACTGCGGGGTAGTAAAGCGGTCTTTCATTCAGCTGCTCCGAAGTGTAGATGTAGCCCTTGCCAGGCTCCATATTAGTCAATCTGCCCGTCCATCTCGTTCCGTTGAACTGGGCGTTGTTGCTCTGCGACTGCAGCTTGTCGCCTGGCAGTGCAAATCCGGCGAAGGCGTTTGCGGGGGTCATGTTCACGCTCATCGGGAAGGCAATCCAGTTCGCGCCATTCTTGATGGTGATTTCAAGTTGGGTCGGATCAATCGGCATACCTTCAAGCGTAACCACGAAAGCTTCAGCCACCGAAATCTTGTACATCTTCGACAGGTCGAGCGTGTTCAATCTTCCGGTCCAACGGTGATTGTTCGGGTTGTAGGAGGCGTTCTGCGTCTGTGACTGAATCGTAAGGGCTTGCACGCCTTCAGTATCACCCACGAGGGCGGCCTTCAGGTCGTCAAGAGTGATTTCAACATTGAACGACACCCAGTTCGCGCCACTCTGCAATGCTATTTCCTGGAGGACCACCGTCTGCTCAAGCGTCGTGAAGGTAACCACTTCTGTCCATTCAGTCTCAACACCGTCACAAACGCCCTGAACCTTCACTTCGTATGGGGTTTCAGGTGTGAGGCCAGTGAGGACGACGGGCGATTCAGTTGCTTCAACGGTCTGCCATTCGCCAGCTTCAACTGGAGTGCCGCAAACGATATTGTCAATATGCAAGTCGTTGTCGCCGCCAGATTCTGTCGATTCTCCGTAGAAGGCAATCTTCACCTTCTTGCCATAATAAGCAGAGAGGTCGATAGTGGCGTGCTCACCTTCAGCGGAAATGGCGTTATAGACGTATTCGGAGCCGCTATTGTTCCACTCGCGCAGGATATGCCATGCATCGTCGGCATAAATCAAGACGATGAATCTGTCATCTAATTGGGCTGTGCTGTCGTTTGCAATAGGAAGCGCGCTGTTGTATCTCGTCAATGCGAGGTCGAAATCCAGATCTTGGGAAGGTCTGAAATCAGGCGACACAAGCCAATACTTGCAGGTGGTTCCATAGATGTTGACTTTAGCGTTATAGGTGCCCAAGGCGTTGGTGTTGTTCGTGTACCATCCGCCTGTTGCTGTTGACAATTGGATAGAGTCAGTAAGGACATAATCAACCAAGCCGCTGTATCTTGTCCAACCAGAAGGAAGGGTTGATACGTCGAAATGCTCGATGAGGCCATTAGCATGGGCAGCCATTCTATAGCTGACGTTGTAGCTGTCGTTGTAGCCATCCCAAGTCACAGTGGCGCTGTTGTAGGTGATGTCGTCCACTTCCACATTCTGGGGAACCGGGCAGCTTTCGAGGGTGGTGAAGGTGACGATATCGGTCTCAAGGCTCAAACCGTCAAGTTCGCCGCAGTCGCCTTGTACCTTAACTTCGTAGGCGGTCTCAGGAGTGAGTTCGGGAATGGTGACAGTGGTTTCGGTAGTGGTGATGGTCTGCCATTCGCCGGCTTCGTACGGTATTCCGCAGATCACATTGTCGATGTGCAGGTCGTTGTCGCCAGCGTTCTCGTCACTAGCTGATGTTGATTCGCCGTAGAAGGCAATCTTCACGTCCTGGCCATAGTATGCTGAGAGGTCGATACTGACATTTTCGCCTATAGCAGAAATGGCGTTATAGACATATTCAGAACCACTGTTGTTCCACTCGCGCAAGATGTGCCAAGCATCGTTAGCATAAATCAGGACGATGAATCTGTCATCGGCTTGCAAAGTGTCGTTTTCAATAGGATCCGCGTTGTTGTAGTCGGTCAGGGCGAGGTCGAAGCTCAGGTTTTGGCTCAGGTTGAATTCAGGTGTCACAAGCCAATGCTTGACATAGGAGGCTCCATAGATGTTGAGCTTCATATTGTATTCACCCAAGGCGTAACTAGTCGTTGCCCAACCGCCAGTTGCCGGTGCCAATTGAATGGAATCGGTAAGGACATAATCAACCAGGCCGGTGTATCTTGTCCAGCCAGAGGGAACACCTGATGTGTTGAACTCCTCAACGATGCCATCAGCGTAGGCAGCCGTTCTATAGCTGACAAGGTAGCTTTCGCTGGTGCCATTCCAGTTCACAGCGGCGCTGTAGTTGCCGGGATTGACAGCAAGACCTGTGGGAGCGGGGCAGGCGATGGCTGTGGTGAAGTGGACATCGTTGCTATATTCGCTCTCGTCGCCAGGACCGCAATGGGCCTTCACGCGCACATAGTAGGTGGTCTCAGGTTCGAGGCCGACAAAGGTATAGGTAGGCGTGTCTTCAACTGTTTCGGTCAAAACCTCTGCGAAATCAGCGCTGGTGCTGAATTCAACGATCCAAGTGTTGGCTTCGCCGTTTTCGGTCCAGGTGATGGTGGCATTATGGGCGGTGACGCTGTTGGCTGTCACAGCCAAGCCTGTGGGTTTCGGGCAGGTGGGCATTGCCTTAACAGCGAGGTTGTCCATATAGGTTGCCGTGCAATATTGGCTCTCACCGCGCAGGATGATGTAGCAGGTGCCGCTCATGCCGATGGGCAGTTCGTAAGTGTACCAGCCCGTTGCTGCTTCAGCAGGAATTACATCATTACTGACTTCATAATGACGCGGAATGAAGGCCAACTCAGTGGCGCCTTCGATTTCGCCGTCGGTGCTGGCATACACGCGGATACCTTCGTTTGGATAGTTATCGTTATAGGTGCTGCTGCTACGATAGATATCCAAGGAGAATTCGTAGTTTGCAGGCACGTTCATTTCAGGCAGCACCAGTTTGGTCAATGTGCCGATGGACATGTCGGGCAGCTGCAGCTGATGGGTGGTGTTGCCTGCATTGCTAGAGGTGTACACTTTGAAGACATAGGTTCCACTGCCTTCGATATGCTCGTTCACCCAGCACGGGTCGATGAAGTCCCCGGAAGCATAGCTTTCGAAAGTCTCCGTCCAGGGGAAGGTGGTGATGGCGCCGCAGGCGGTGGTGAAGTTCACGGTCTTCCAGCCGCTCACATCCTCGCCGCACACGCTCTGCACACGGGCTTGGTAAGCCGAGCCGGGAGTAAGGCCTGTCAGATTGCAGGTGGTGGCGGTGGTATTGGTCATAAAGCTGGTCCACTCCGTGTCGGAAGCCAACTTGTATTCCACGTTGTAGTTGCCGCTGCCGCCGGTCCAGGTGAGGGTGGCTCCATTTTCGGTCACGTTGGTGGCCTCAAGTTCGGGCTTCTCGCAAACCACGCCACTGCCAGGAATGTAGGTGAAGGTGGTCTTAGGAATGAAATTCTTTTGAGAGAAAGAAATACCATCAAGGCTGCCACTGCTATAACCTTGTCCGCTGGCTCCAGTGACGGTTGCGCCAGCAAACATGGCACTCTTCCAGTTGCCTTTGACGATTTGGTACACACCAATGAGGAGGTTGTCTCCTCCGTAGACGTAATTGTTGGAGAAAGCTACCGTCATAGTGCTTTGGGTGCCGTCAAGCAGACCTTCGTAAACGATAGTGGCATTGCCCGGGCCGTAGAAGTCGCTAATCGTGGCATCGTCCACTTCCATAAGGAACACTTGGAAAGTGCCTGTCCAAGCATCGGATGCGGGAGAGGTCAGATAGAAGTCCATTTGCGAGATGGTGCCGCCGTTCATTTCCACTAATTGGTCAGCAGGAACGACAATCTCACATTTCAGGTAGGCATCGGCCCACGTGCCGTGAACAGGGACGTTGGAGCTTGTCGCTGTTCCGTCTTCGTAGATGGTCAAGGTCTCTTGAGCCATCATTGCCAATGGCGCAAATACGGCCATCAGCAACAAGAAAAGTAATGATTTTCTTTTCATTGTGATTTGAATTTTAGGGTTAATACTTTGTTTATTTAAGTTTTAAGTGTTTTATTTGCTTGACGATGAAAATACACCCAATAAATGCGCGGCAAATTTAGTGTTTTTTTTTGTTTATAAGCAAAAAAAATTAGTTTTTATTCAATTTCACATACGAAGAGGTAGAAAATCATTTTGTAATATTTCCCTGAAATAGAGTCAGGGTTAGTACGAATATGCGGCGGCTGGAGACCAGTCGCCGCATTATCATTTTATTTTAAAAAGTACACTCGTTCCTAAAGGGAAAGCTTATCCACTCTCCATCTTTTTTATCATTGGAACAGATTATTTCGCGCTTGTTGGGAACACCAGTGTCCTGGGTCCCGACACATTCGACTGGTAGATGTAGCCTTTGCCTGGCTCCAGCGTGGTCAGACGGCCCGTCCATCTCGAACCGTTGTAGTTGGCATTGCTGCTCTGCGACTGAACCTTGTCACCATTCACCGCAAATCCAGCAAAGGCATTCGTCGGGGTCATACTCTCGCTCAGCGGGAACGCAATCCAGTTCGCGCCATTCTGAATGGTGGCGGGGTGAGCGGACAGGCCAATCCGTATGCCCTCAACCGTAATCTCGCAAGCGGCTGCAACCGAAACCTTGTACATCTTCGACAAATCTATGGCGTTCAGTCTTCCGCCCCAACGATGGGAACTGGGATTGTAGGTGGTGTTCACCGTCTGCGACTGGATGGTTATCGCCTGCTGGCTTCCTGTTGCCCCCAAAAGAGCCGCCTTCAGATCGTCCAAAGACGTCTCTACGCAGAACGACACCCAGTTCACACCACTCTGCAACGCTATCGTCTGGATGGAACCACAAAAAGCACTTTGGTGATCATCCAATCCGTGCATCGAGGGCAGGCATGGACCTTCAAAATTCTGAGCTTGTACTTTCGTCATGGCCGTCATAATGAACGCGACCATCATTGCGATTGATAATAACTTTGTTTTCATTGTTTATGTTTTTAATATCGTTAACTCAATTTGTTCGCTTTTAGTATAAGTAACTATTCAAAATTAAACTGCATTATCCTTCGACTTCGAGACACGGGACTTCGGGACTCGAGACAAGTCAATGTCCCGTAGTCTCGTAGTCTCGCGTCTATTATGTAAACTATATTTGTTCATCTACTTATTGGGAAATTAGTTGTTTACAGGGTTCACCAAACGCACAGGATTTCCAGTACTTCGATTATTCGTAGAATTACTAAAACCGACATAATTATTGCCAAAATAAACACAGTACGCTTGGTTAATATCACTATGAGTGGATGACCAGTAATTACAGTTATTAGTTATTGAAGTCCCATTGCGGCCAACTGTTTTGGGCAAGAAGACTGCTCCATTGGCTTCAAGAATCGTAGTCCAATCCGTTGCACTTATGGTGTTAGCATAGAAACCAGAGAAATTTCCATAATCATCATTTGTGTAGTTCAGCGTGTAGGTAGAGGCGTCCCAATTGTCGGGCAACAAGATGAGGCCATCCACACCATTCACACTACCCATAGCAAATCGGATACCTGAAGGAGTATTACGTCCATCGATAATATAGGTCCATTCGTCGTTGGTCAGTGTGCGCCATCCGCTGTTTTCTTGGTTGCCGCCGTTACGTATTGCGTTGTAACCCCAGTCGGCCTTGCCTGTCGAGTTATAGAGGTTATAGTAACGGTTGTTATAGACAAGGTAGTCGCTGTTTGTTTGGCTCGTGCTCCAAGGTTGGTAACAAACGGCGCCGTGGTCATAGCCGCTCGTGCCCCAGCCAAAGAGGTCTCGGTCGACATTTTGGTTCGTACTGCCTTGTCCATTGTTGCCCAATGTCTCCCACTGTTTGTCGGCAAACTTCCAGTAAGGCGTGCTGGCACTACCGATGTATTGCAGGTTGCCTTGCGAGAACCGCACTTGGTCGCCATTGCTATTCACGGTAAACTTGCCTTTGAGGGCGCCTGCCGGCCTTGCATAGGATATGGGATACCAGGCGAAAAAGATATCCGTCGTTTCCGTCAATTTTACAAAGAAGGCACTCATCGGTGGGATAGGCCCAGCCGAAAGCGTCACCTTTTCACCCTCTTCGTTGTAGACCATGACATCCATTGGTATGTATTCATCATCGTCTTGCTCATAGATATAAATGTCGCAGGTGAGGAAATTACCCAAGAGGCGCCATCCGTTGAAGGTGTTGTTTGGATTCTCATTATAAGGCACATTGGGGAGATTATATGAGCCTGACATCATTGTACTGCCCGTCAGCGATAGCTCCTGGTCATTGGGGCTGGCAAAAAGATAACCCTCAAGCTGTTCAAGCTCGTCGATAGGATCTTGATTGCTGTTGCGCCACTCGGCATTCGGATAATTCTCGTTGAACTTATACAAGTCGCAGCCTGGGGAGGTCATTGCTGTCGGTACAGGTATGTCCTCAATGAACGGGGAGGCGAGCAGGTAATAGTGGTCCTGGTTGTTCGCGTTGCCGTAGCCTACGATGTTTTTCTTCATGGTAACCACAAGGCCGCTTGTACGATGCCAAAGTTGGCCGCCGTCTTCAACGGTGATGCTGCCGCCGTCGAGGGTAACATCCCATGCGTATGCAGTATAACCTTCGGGGATGACAGCATCGGCTTGGATGATGACATCGCTGCCTTCTTCGGGCACTTCGCCGATATTCCAGTTGTCGCCATCGTTCCAGTAACCATCAGTAATGAAGACAGACTGTTGCGAGCAGTCGATGGTGTAATTGACGGCCTCACTCATCACATTTGAACCGGTAAAGACCACGATTCCGTTATTGTCGGTGACTGTATAAGAACACTCATTCGGCCATTGGCCACTCACCCACTCGAAACGGAGCTCCCGACCGTCGCACACGGGGAGCGTTTTCGTCTGTGTATAGGCTGCTGACGATCCGGTAGCATCATAATAGTCGTAGTCGTTGGTCATGATTGCCAAAACAGTGTTGGTCTGCACATCCACCACACGGATGGCATTGCCATTCCATGTGTCTCCGTAGCTGTCGGTGAGTGTAAAAGTGAGCTCGCATTGTTGTTCATCCGGGCAGAAATAGGGTTCGAAGCTGAAGTTGTCAAGGTAAAGATAAAGCTTGTCGTTAGAATTGAGTTTGACGGCGACATATTTGGTGCCTGCAGGGAAAATCTCTTCATAAAGCTGCCAAGTGTATTGGTCATTGGCGGTCACTTCTTCGCCCCAAACGAAGGCACTAGGCGATTTTGTTGTTGTGGAGTAACCCACCTGGAAAGATTCTGGCCAGGAGTTAGAACCGTTCTTGTAATAGAACGACACTTTCATGTCCACAGCTACATCAAACTTGGGTGAGATGAGGTATTGAGGCGGGTTGGTGGTCCATCGGAACCTAAAGCTTTTGTTGCCTTCGAAGGCGTCTTCACTGTTGATGGCTGAAGAGCTCTCGCAATCCAGCATGGTCCAGCAGTCGAATTCACCGGGGTCTTCAAAGCCGTATGCGTAGGGCAAACTCTTGGGCTCACAAGCGGGAATGAAGCCGAAAGTGGTCTTTGGGATGAAATCGCGCTGGGTGGCGGGGATGGTTCCCGTACTGCTGCCATTTGAGCCAGAAATGGATGCCCCTGTGACTTCTTGGCCGTAGAAGTAAATATTCTTATAGCCTTCGTCATCGGTATTCTCTATACCCACTAAGAGATTACCGCCTTGGTAAGTGAAGGGCGTGCTGAAGTTGATGGTCATTTTTCCACCATTATCTGCGCTCACAATGTCGAAAAAACCACTATAAACAGTGGTAGCGG
>CAMJHP010000013.1 GCA_946405575.1 uncultured Bacteroidales bacterium
TCGCGCTCCAAATAGCGCACTTCAGCCTCGCATTTCGGGCAGGTGCCGAGGCAGTCGCCTTGGTAGGTGCATTCCTCGATGACCAACTTAATATCGTTCTCTGCCGCAATCTGCTTGCGGATTTCCTTAAGGATTTTGCAGGTTTGTTTGCCTCTTGCCATAATCTTTGTGTTTTAATGTGTAATCATCGGAAAATGAAGTTTCTGCACGCATTGGCAAGCGAATGGGATTTTCTCTCCCGAGTTCAGTTCCCATAAGGCGGGCTTCCATTCCATGAACTTAAACAGTGCCGCGACTTGGGCATCCAGTTGCTCATTGACACCTTTAATAATATCAATGTGCGACAATTTGCCATTGGGTTCCACAGTGAAGGCCACTTCCATGTCGCCGTAAGCGTTGCCATCGGCATTCTTGCCCAAGTTTTGGGATATAAACTCAAGCATTGATGATTCTCCATAGGGATAATTTGGAGCATAAAACCCTTTGGTATTTTCTTTTATATAATCGGTAAGAGAGGTGATGTCAGACGATGTGACATCAAAAGGAAATTCCAAATCAAAACCGACGATAGACAAATCCTTCAAATCAGGAAATGAAAACAGATCCACCAATTCTGGTTTTGCGAGTAACTCCATAGGCTCGAAATGGTATAAAGGAGAATATGGCATTTTCCCCATCAATTCCGAATCTGACTGCGTTATCACAGGGACCACATAGCCTTCCAATATAGTCTCAGTATTATTGTTCTGTGAAGGGATTGTATCCGGCGTCTGCGCCAAGGCCACTTGGCTTGCGCCCAACAAGCCTACGGAAAGGCCCGCAACGACTGCGGCTTTGCCCATGCGCTGGCGTTTCTCCAGCTCGCGCTCCAAATAGCGCACTTCGGCCTCGCACTTCGGGCAGGTGCCTAGGCAGTCACCTTGGTAGGTACATTCCTCGATGACCAGCTTAATATCGTTCTCTTCCGCTATCTGCTTGCGGATTTCCTTCAGGATCTTGCAGGTTTGTTTGCCTCTTTTCATATTTGTATTTTTTTTGTTTAACGCGGCAAATATACGATTTATTATGAACAAACCAATGTTTAAAGTGAATTATCATAATTCGAGCACTTCGGCCAACCAAGTCTTAGCAGGCTTTAGAAAGCATATCATTCCAGCAGAGGTCGCTGGATGGCAGGGAAATCGAAAATTCGACGTAGTCAATCTATGCTTTCTGAAGCCGTCCACAATGACTTTTTCTTTTGAACCGCCGTGCATAGATTCCCTCTTCCGCACCTACCTACGTTGGAATGACATGCACGGCTGACTGGAAATCGAAGATTCGCCGGAGTCAATGAAATAGGAGGCGCAGCTTTGACAAAGAAAGGCAGGCTCGTTCACCTTATTATATATTGAAACTCATCAACATCCACCACTCCCATCGCTTTGAGGCGTTCGATACTTTTCGCCACGTCCTCATCCGTGTTGAACTCAGGAATATGCGGCACACGCACCATGATGCGATTGGGGTCGCCGTGCTTCAGAAGCCATTCCAAATTGGCCAGCACAAGCAAGTTATCCTTGCCCGTATAGCCTTGATAGATTTCAGGATTCATATCCTTGATGTCAATGATGTAGCCATCCAGAATCGGGTCGATGGCTTGCACATTCTCGAAAGGGACATTAAGACTGGTCTCGACCAAAATCTGCCACTGAAGACCGCAAAGTTCACGAAACACCTTGATGAACTCCACCTGCAGTAAGGGCTCTCCCCCGCCGAAGGTGACACCGCCATGCGTGGCAAGGAAATACAACTGGTCAATCTTCACCTCCTCGAAAAGCGACTCTGGCGTATACTTACGGCCATTGACTATCTCCCAAGAAGCCTTGTTGAGGCAATACTTGCAGCGTAAAGGGCATCCACTGAAAGCCACAAGTGTCGTAACGCCTTCGCCGTCCGTCGTCAGTCGGTGACGATTGATGCCGAAAATGAGTGCTGTATTGTAGCCCTCCTTATTCGTATTCATCATCATTGTCCTCAGGACGCAACACAAACACTATACCCACTTGCACATTCAATCCGCTCATATTCATCGGTTTGATGAAACCTAATACATTATTGGTAGTCAGGTAGATGTTACAAGTCTTAAACAATCTACCCGAAATACCCAAACCGATATTGTCATAACTATGAGGCATCATTGTGTAAGTCGCACATACATCTAACTTCTCGAAAAAGTTACCATTATATGCCAAAGTCAAAGCTGGACGAAAACCACTATGAAGGAAACAACCCTGCACCTGCGCACTGAAACGATTGTGGCTGTCGAGGTCATAATTGCCTCGTAGCAAAACATTGGTATTCAGTGCCGTATTGTACTTCTCAAGCGAAGCGAATCCTAAATTGAAATACCGTTGCAAAGTATCCAAGAATTGCTCTTTATAATATTCATCGCTGCTAATGAGTTGCAATTCATCGACATTCAAGCCATTGAAAAGGAAGTCACCATTGTCATAGAACTGTCCTACATCATTCACCTCACTCGTCATATTGATGTTGTTCATACCCCAATGGATGAAACCCAAGTCGCGAACAGCAGCCACTGCACTGAATTGGTCGTTGAAGCGATATTCGGCAGCCAAATCGACTCCGAAACCTGGATTGCGGAACAAGTCTTTCATACTGAACGAGCCATTAGTCATCAACTTGCCTGTTTCATCAACATAAATCACATTGGGCAAAGCAGCTTTCATGGCAATGGTTTCCCTCATGCGAAGTGCATATGTTTCAGGATCCGTAAAAAGTTGGGCATCAAAGGCATCAGTGGTCACATTGGCAACACCGAAGAGTAACTTGACGCGACCGCCCAACGACAATTGGTTGGTAACGTTCAACTGATACCCCACAGCAAACTCCTGACGCCCAAGCACATTCACATTCATATCCACCTTTACAGGATTACTCTCTCCGACAAAAGCACTATTGCCGTAACCCAAAAACTTGAACAGCCCATCGTTGAACTTTGAATCAGCTTGGACCTTAATGCCATAATTGATAGTAAGCATTCCTTTGTTCAAGCGGCGATAAAGGGTGAAAAGATCCAAGTTCACGTTAAGACCCAAAAAATTATTTGATTTCAAGCTATTGGCGAACTGCCTCAAATTGATCGTTGCGGGACGGCCTTGAGCATCAAAATCGAACAAGTTGTCATAACGCAAGGTTGTGTTTTGAACATCAAGACCAGTATTGCCAATGACAAGTGACATAACACTTTCATAAGGCAAGTCAGTGGCAGGATTGGTGTTCATCTGATAAGGATTCATCCGCATAAAATCGACAGGTGAAACAGTTTGTGCCTTGACAGAAGAAATGACAAGAGTCAAGAGCAGTATTGTCGCAATCTTATATAACTTATTCATAATCACTTGTTTTTAAAATTCAACATTTCCATTATACTTCATTTTGGCTTTAAGAAACATATCTAATTTTTGATCGATATTCAATGTCACATCGTGCGCATCGGTATCTACTTCATACATCATGATGAGACCATCAGCTTGAAAAGCTTTCTGGAGTTTGTCTTCAGTCACCGTAATGCTGACATTTGTCGTTACGGGCTTTCCATCAAAGGATGCCGAAATCAATTCACCAGTAGTGCTCAAAAGTTCATCCAAGACCACGCCTTGTTTGGAGTCGTACAGATAAAACTTCCCATTCAAATTCAAAGGTAGTGTAGAGTTGAAAACCATCTCCAAGGTGAGTTCCTCTATCATTTCAGGACTTTCCACCTCAGAAAGATCCATTTCAACCGTATCAATATACTTCACATCATCAATTTTGAAACTGAAAGGAATATCAACATCCAGTGCTATATCGATCGAGCTTGTATCAGTCAAGATAATTTGCTCTTCTTCTGGATTGAAAACCAAATCCGCTGAAAGGTACATACCAAGAGAGTTCGAATTCACATTCGCATTCAACTTATGATGTAAGGCCTCGATATAATTCGACGGAGAACTTTGAAGTTCAGCCTCAATCGGCATAGGGTCAAAAAACGAATAATGTCCTGACCCAGCGCTCAAAATCCAAGCAGTGTCAACCTTCAAGTCAGCAGCCAGCCCAAAACTGTTCCGTTCAAGCAATGTCACATCGATTCCGTTCAGTTCCAACGAACCACTGACATTCTCATTGAACAACGCAAATGTTGTGTCCAAATTAAATCTGAGCTCAAACTCTTTCATGCTTCCAATCATTTCCTGAATGTCGATATCGGTAGCAGCCAAATGGATGCCAAAATCAAATTCCGAAACTGTAGTATTATCAATGGAAACCCGTATTTCATAGCTAAAGACCAAAGCGTGCGTTTCACCCGATTCGAATCCAAAATGCAAGCCTGCCAAATCTATGTCTTTGGGACTTGAAACATCAGTGATGAAAACCTCAAACGGGTCTCCGTTCTCATCCTTGATTTCACTGGAACGAATGAGTATCGAATTGATGTGCGCCACATTAGTTTCAATGCCAAAACTCAAAATGCCTGAACGCATTTTACCTCTATCCAAAGTAACGTAATCCGATTCCAATATCACCGTATCGTTGAACTTTATTAAAGTATCAATCGGTTCTGGAATAGTGAAGGGGTACGGGTTATCAATGGAAAAATGCTCATCTAAAGTGAAGCCTTTAAACTTCATGAAATCACTTCCTTTTAGGACATCGTCCTGACCATAGTTATACTCAAAACGCAATCCACCATCTTCATCAAACGTAATGATAGTATCTATTTGGAAACTCTTCATCAAATCCCCAATGGAATAAGAGGCTTTCAATAACGGCAATTGGCATCCACCCTCGATTTGCATGCCTTGAATCTGGCTCGTGTCATAATGTTCTTTCTTGCATGAACAAAAGAGTAACGTACTCAACAACAGAAGTAATAATCCTTTGGTTTTCATAATAATACGATTTTATATTATCTCTTTCAAATCATTTTTCCATTCAGAATCATCTTGGCCACCTTATTGGCACCGTAGTAATATGGCATAAATTCCAGTTGGGTCATCGGCTGAGTAATGATGAGGTTGGCAAGCTTGCCTTTCGTGATGCTGCCCACTTCATCACTCACACCCATGGCGTATGCGGTGTTCAAGGTAGTCGCATTCAACGCCTCTTCGGGTGTCAAGCGGTAGCGAATGCAAGCCATCGAAAGGATGAGTTGCATATTACCCGAAGGTGAAGTTCCAGGGTTGAAGTCGGAGGCCATTGCCACAGGCAGGCCCGAGTCAATCATTTTGCGTGCCGGCGAGAGCGGCAGGTTGAGGAAAAAGGCGCAGCCCGGCAGGACGGTCGGCATGGTCTCAGTGTCTTTCAGACACTCAATCTCTGCGTCGCCCATCTGTTCAAGATGGTCGACGGAGATGGCACCATACTTCACGCCCACCTGCACACCGCCAGAAATGGCCATCTCGTTGGCATGGATCTTCGGCCTCATACCGTATTTGATACCCGCCATAAGGATGCGTTCAGTGTCCTCAACAGTGAAGAAGCCTTGGTCGCAAAACACATCGATGAAGTCGGCCAAGTCCTCGGCGGCCACCAGTGGAATCATCTCGTTAATGACCAAATCGACGTAATCCTCCTGATGCCCACGATACTCCATCGGGATGCCATGCGCTCCGAGGAAATTCGACTTGATTGTCAAGGGCGAGCTTTCTTTCAGGCGGCGGATGACGCGGAGGAGCTTCAGTTCGCTCTCCGTAGTAAGGCCGTAGCCACTCTTGATTTCGATGGCACCAGTGCCCATACGCATCACTTCGTCGAGGCGTTGCTGGGCCATATCGTAGAGTTCGTCCTCCGATGCAGCAGCAGTCGCCTTGGCCGAGTTGAGAATGCCTCCTCCCCTCTTGGCGATTTCCTCGTAACTGAGGCCACGGATCTTGTCCACGAACTCCAGTTCGCGCGAGTTGGCATAAACCAAATGCGTGTGCGAGTCGCAGAAAGCGGGCATCACGACACTGCCTTTCACATCGTGAATGCGATGGTTTTCAGCGAGGTATTTACGGCAAGCCTCCGAATCCATCGGGCCATAATCCTCAATTTTCTTACCTCTAATATATAGGAATGCATCCTTGATTCTTCCCGTTTCGGCCATTTCGGAACCGCGTTTCAACAAACGACCTTGCTCCTCAACGCCAACGAGTTCTTTGATATTAACGATTAACATAAATGATAATTTTCGGCAAAGATACAACAATTCGCTGGATATAAACAAGGAATTTAGCACATCATTTTTCCCGAACCATCCAACCTTGTAGAGACACAATTTATCGCGTCTCCCGCGACACAAAAAAAAACGCATTTCCCGTTGAATCCGAGATGCAACGAGCCAGAGTCTCTCGAAAAGAACGCAGCGAAAAAATTACCGGACGGGGGCTTCCGTGTACGCTACCGCGTACGCCCCCGCCCGATAACTTTTTCGCCCCTGCCCGTTGCCCATGGACGGAACAAGGGTTAGTTCTCGAGAACGGGCCGCACCGAAAAGCCGTAGTAGCGGAAGTAGTCGCCGCTCACGTTGGGGCCGCCCGAATAGAAGTTGAGGCCCCACGCGCCGTTCGGGCTGTCCGTGCCGAGCGAACTCGACCAGTAGCGGCCGTACGAGCCAGCGCCGTAGAGCTCACCGACCCAACGGCTGCCCGCAGCGGGCAGGAAGAGACTGTTGCCGTTGCTCGCGGTGAAGAGCCTGCCGTTCACACCATTCTGGGTAGTCCAGGTCCTGGTCGTGTTGTTGTAGAGTTCCTGCCATTCCTCCTTGGTGGGCATACGCCAGCCGTTTCCCCAGTTGGCCGTGGCCGCGTCGTCACTTGGCTGTAAGATGGTCAAGTTGTCCGTGAAGCCATTGTAGCCATAATCGGAGTAGTTACAATACTTGGTTAACTTGTTGTAATCGACATCGCACCACTTGTAGGTGCTCCAATTGTAAGTGTCCTTCGGAGTGGTTTCTCCCCAAGCGAAATAGTCGCCGTAGTCTTCGGGGGTATCGGCTCCCACGTTGCAGGTGGCCCATAGGGTACCACTCGGCAGGCCGAGGTCAACGTAGGCGTGGCTGCCCCAGCCGCCACCGCCTCCGCCACTGTTGCTCTCGGTGGTGAAGCTCTTGTCTTCACCGTAGTATAACTCTAAGCCACGAAGGGCATAGGCACGGACGTGGTACGTCGTTCCCGGCTCAAGACCAGTAACGGTGCAGACGTATGGCTCGCTCCAGTTCGTGGTGGAAAGATGGTAACCTTCTGCCGTGGGGTTGCGCTCCTTGCTCCAGCACACGCCAAACTCGCTCAACGAGAGGCCTTGCGTCACAATCGCGTCACCACCGCACTTCGCGGTAGTTTGGGTGATGTCCTGCGGTGTGTAGGTGGTCACGCGAACGTCGCTGTTGCCGTTCCAACCACCCGAGCCATTACCAGAATCATCGTCATCTGGTTTGTTGCAACCTGTGGCACAAATCACCGCAACCGATAGCATTAAGGCTGCTAAAGCCTTTGTCGCTTTTCTCATATCATTAAGCTTTAATCGTTGGTTCTTCCTAGTTGCCGACAAAAGTAGGAAAAAACAGATAATGCAAACGATTTTGAACAAAATTTCAAAACTTTGTGTATCTTTGCAGTCATCAACCTTTGAATCACTATGAAAAAAACTATCCTCATTGCCTTGGCCATCCTTGCGACCGCCATATCGGCCAACGCCCAAGAAAAGAAAGAAGAGACTAAAGTCAAGCAACTGACTTATAACGAGTTCCTCAAGAAGGTCTGGAACTTGGAAAACAATCCGAACACCTTTATATATAAAGGCAAATTGCCAGCCGTCATCGATTTCTATGCCGATTGGTGTGGTCCTTGCCGCCGTGTGGCACCCATTATGGAAAAACTAGCGGAGGAATATGATGGTAAGTTGCTCGTCTACAAAGTCAACGTTGACCAAGAAAAGGACCTCTCCACCGCATTCCAAGTGAAGAGCATCCCTATGGTGCTGTTCATCCCATTGGAAGGTCAGCCGATGATGCAAGTAGGTGCCCTGCCCGAAGAAGGTTACAGGAAAGTCATTGAGGAGCATCTTATTAAGTAGGATTCATTATTCCAAGATTTTACAACTTCTAAATTCAGAATTGCCAAGGCAGTTTTGAAATACCAATTGTGAAGGATTCTAGATTTGGCTATTTTTTGCACGGCATATTTCCCCAGCATCAGCTATATGGCGCGTTTTCTGAAAGAAGACGCGCCCGTCATTGAGATATGGGAGACCTATCACAAACAGACCTATCGCAACCGCTGCCGTGTGATGACGGCAAATGGTGTGGAAAGCCTCAGTGTGCCTGTCGTGAAAGTGAACGGCAACCACACTATGACCAAGGATATAGCTATCAGTCCCATCGAGCCTTGGCAACACATTCACAGCCGCTGCCTTGAGTCGGCTTACAAGGCTTCACCTTATTTCGACCATTATTACGATTATCTGATGCCTATTTTTGAAGGCTCTTTTGAAAGGCTCACCGAATTGAACGATGCGGCTTTGACTGCCGTGATGAAAATGTTGAAAGTCAAGAAGGAAATCGTTCACACGACAGACTATGTACATGAGGTGGATTGTGATTTGCGTGAGGCTTTTAGTCCTAAGAAACAAGTCGATGTCAGACTCTTCCCTGCTTATTACCAAGTTTTCAGCGAGAAATATCATTTTATGCCTGATTTGAGCATTTTGGACTTGGTTTTCAATGAAGGGCCGGAGGCAACATCCTATTTGAAACGAATTCTTTGATTACGGAATCATTTCTCGGGATAAGCAATCCTGACGTGATAAATACTCATCAGCTTTTTCTTCAGCACTTTACGACAGATTTCAATGTCGTGTAAGGTTAAATCCGTGTTGAGAAACTGCCCAGCCTCCATCTGTTTGTTGATGATGCCATCCACCAAATCGCTGATTTTCTTTTCATCAGGTTCTTTGAGGCTGTGTGAAGCGGCTTCGATGCTGTCAGCCATCATCAGCACGGCAGTCTCACGCGAAAACGGTGCCGGGCCATGGTAAGTGAAGGGTGTCGGGTCGACTTCCTCATTGGGATGCGCTTTCTGTTCATTGATGTAGAAATAGTCAGTACGACGTGTGCCATGGTGGGTTCGGATGAAGTCGATGATACGTTCGGGAACGTGGTTTTTATGCGCCATTTCGATGCCGTCAGTCACGTGAGAGATGATGATTTTTGCACTTTCAATATTCGAGAGGTCATTATGAGGACTATAGGCGCCATGCTGGTTTTCGGTAAAATACATCGGGTTCTTGATTTTTCCGATGTCGTGATACAAAGCACCCGTACGGGCCAATTGGGTATCGCCACCAATCTCAAACAAGACTTCCTCGCATAGGTTGGCCACCTGTATGGAGTGTTGGAAAGTACCGGGTGCCGTCGTCGCCAATTTACGTAACAAAGGGCTGTTGGTATTGCTCAGTTCCATCAGAGAGAGTGAAGTGGTGACACCAAAAATACGCTCAAACATAAGTATGAGTGGCTGAGCCAAAAGGGTAAAGAGTGCATTGAGCAACAAGAGGAACACATCCGACCAGTCGACTTCGGAGGTAGACAAGAAGGTAAATGCCAGATAAACCAACAGATAACCCACAAAAACAAACACAGCAGATTGGATGAAGCGATGATGTGCCCTTGTGTTCGACATACTGAACACCGTCAGCACAGTGGCCACCAATTGCATAAAAATGAACAAAAAAGGATTGGGGACCACCAAGGAAATCAACATCACGGCAAAAACTTGGGTTGAAAAAGCCAAACGCAGGTTGAAAAACGATCCCACCATTATCGCCAGCAGACATACGGGCATCATATAAATCAATCCCGGAGAGAACTTAACCAGAACATATGAAGGGATAATGACCAAAAGTACAAGTGTCAACAGCAAGACAATATTCTTTAGCTCAGAAAAGATTTTTTTATGTAACTTGTTGCCATACAAACCCATAATAGTGAAAACTAAAGCCACGAGGAAAATCTGACTCAACAATACACGCACAGATTCATCACTCGACATTGATCGCGAGTTGTATTCACGCTGCAAAGAATTCAGTTTGTTGTAAATATTCTCATCTACCAATTGCCCTTCCGCGACGATGGCTTGATCCTTCTGCACCATACCATAGGTCAATGAAACCGCGTCGACCGCCTTGTCGACCTCCTGTTTGGTAAGGTCAGCATTATAGAACACATTTTGACGCAATGCCCCATTGATGAGTTCTGAAAGAAGTTTCTTATCAATATGGTTATCAGACTGTTCCAAGATATGAGAAACAGCTTCAGTGGCGGTATTCATACTATAAAACTCGCCATAACGAATGCTCCGCATTACTTTGTTACGAACGACATTGACCTCTGAGCCTGACTCCAAATTGGATATCGCATTGTCATATGCCACAATACCTTGATCCTCAATGGAGTCGAAGACATTAAAGAGACAGTCCAAATTGAGGTCACGATCGAAATGTGATGAGGGTTCCCATTTTGAATCAAAGTTGATAAACAAGAGGTTACGCGAAGCGACCATCTCATCATCGTTGAACACGAAGATAGGCTTAACCTTTGCTCTGGCGGCATTGGTTTCGGCACTCAAAGTCTCATAATCCTTGTAAATCGGGAAATCGAACGGTGCATACAAAGTCTCATGCATCCAAGGTTTAGAAAGTTGGTATTCATATTTGAATTTGCCCGTACGCGGCATCTGCCAACACACCAAGGCCGTTGCCACCATAAAAACAAAAGCCTTGCCCACAACATAATACCTATGCCTTATCGAATTGATAATATCCTTTATTTTATTCATAATCAAATAATTATAAACAATCTATTATGATTAAACTGAGGGCTAAATTAAGAAAAACTACAATCAGTTGAAAAAAAACAGCAAAAAAAGGCGACTCACACTGAATAGTTCGCTAATTTAGCGGTCAGAAAAAAGCAACTATTATGACCTACGGTATCTGCAACTTATCCGCCATTGCCATGCGCAAGGAAAGCCGACACACCTCCGAAATGGTAAGCCAACTGCTTTATAATGAAACCTATACGGTTTTGGACAGGACTTTTGAATGGGTGCTTGTCCGGAAGGACAACGGACCTTCGACAAACCCAGAAACCTGCTATTATGAAGGCTGGATCCAGGCGAAACAATTTTGTGAAATCAGAGAAGATGAGTTCAACGCATTGAAGGACAAAAAAATCTACCTTGTCAATAAGCCCATTGCAGAATACAATGGCAAATTCTTGACTTTGGGTACGCCACTCTTTGAGCCACATCCTGACACTATAGAAATGCCTTCAGAGTTCCATCCAAAGATGATGGTGGATTATGCAAAATTACTGCTCGGGGTGCCATATCTATGGGGAGGCCGCACAGCGATGGGCATCGACTGCTCAGGCTTGGTGCAAGTATGTGCACGTATGGCTGGACTTCTCCTGCCTCGCGATGCCTCGCAACAAGTCAAGGAAGGCGAGTTGGTGTATTTCCTGCAAGAGACACAACCCGGTGACTTAGCTTTCTTTGGCGAGGAGGACGGCCACATCACCCATGTGGGCATCATTTTGGGCAACGAACAAATCATCCACTGCTCGGGTGAGGTCCGCATCGACTACCTCGACCAAACAGGGATTTTTAATAAGGAGAAAAACGAGCACACGCATCGGTTGCAGGTTATTAAACGGATGAAATAAGACATTTGAGATTCCCCTTGAGGGAATGGAGGTTGTAGACACAAAGCAACAAAAAAACACCACATGCTTTCGTCAATAACCCAAAAAGCATTATCTTTGCGAAAAATTTCGCAACGAAAAATTTCGCAATGAAGAATCCATTTAAATTCGGAACGGTCGTCAAGGAAGAGTTTTTCACCGACCGACAGGAAGAACTGCAATACATCTGCCGCGTAATGGACAGTGAGAACCACCTCGCCCTCATCAGTCCGCGCCGTTTCGGGAAAAGTAGCCTCGTTTTGAAAGCCGTCAAGCTACTGAAACGGCCTTACATCATGCTCAACATGCAGAGCATCACCAGCAACAAAGACCTATCAAACAGGATTTTGGAATCTGTTTTAAAGCTCTATCCGATGAAAAACCTGAAAGTACTACTACGCAATTTCAGGATTGTACCCACCATCAGCACCAACCCGATGAACGACAGCATTGAAGTGTCGTTCAATCCGTTCAGCAAGGATAACAACGACATGATTTTAGAAGATGTGCTGCAATTGGTCAACGAGGTCAGTACCGAAAAGAAGCGTGTCATCCTCATTTTCGATGAGTTTCAGGAAATCAAGGAGATAGAGAAAGGTTTGGATAAAAAACTGAGAGGTATTCTGCAACTTCAGGACAAGATAAACTGCATCTTCTTGGGCAGCCAAGAGTCGATGATGGAGGAGATTTTCAACGACAAGAAGTCGCCTTTTTACCATTTCGGCCTCATCATGCAACTGAAACGCATCCCCGAAGACGAGTTTTTCCAGTTCTTGAACGAGCGTTTCAGTAAAATCACCGCACAAAGTGAGAGCATCAGCCATGAGATTCTGCAAGTGACGCACTGCCACCCCTATTACACGGAACAATTAGCTTTTCAAGTGTGGGATGCCATCCAATATCAAAAGATTGGGAACGATGTAGTGAACCAAGCTATCGGTCAATTGGTTCAAATGCACGATCTTGATTTTGAGCGTTTTTGGATTAACCTCAACAAGACCGACCGAAACACTTTGAAGCTGCTTGCACAAGGCAAAAGCCCTATGATGCAGCGCGATACGTCCACAAGCACCTCGTTCAGTTCGCTGAAACGCCTGACTAAGAACGGCTATGCCATTAAGACCGATACATACGAGATTGAAGACCCATTTTTCCAAAGATGGATTCAACAAAACATTTTGTCATCAAAATAAGATTGATTTTTCATCGTTTCAATCAAAACCTTATATTTGCACCGCGTTTTAAACCTCATTCAAATGAAGAAATCATTGGTTTTTGCATTGGCACTACTGGCAATCTGCATTATACCGTCGTGCAAAAAAGACCCTGCACAAACCAAAGTCGTTTTTGGCGATAGTAAAGGAATGTCTGTAACGACATACAAAAACAGTCCTTTAGTAGAGCAATATGGTCATGACTCATGGGGCTATTTCATCGATCTCAACAACGATGGACAGGATGACGTACAGTTCCATTCGCAAATCATCGGCTCTCCTGGAGTGGGACGCAACATCGTAACCGAACTTATATGCCATGAAAACATCGCACTATTAGGCGACATCATCAATCAACAACGGTTTTTGCACATCGACACTGTTGGTTGTTCTACCGATGACAGCATTTTATATATAAATCATACAATTACATGCAATCAAATTGACGAAACCGATTCCATCGTCAGTACAAATGAGAAATTTTCCCTATATGCCAATAATGACGGCCTATCCTTTGATTCGGGCAACTCTTTCATATCCACAAATATCACACTGAAAAACCGTCCATATTACTATCCCATTGGTGAAGAAACCGTTGGCAACATTGTTTATCATCACATGCATGACGAAAAAGACGATTGTGATGCCTTCCCCATGGATGAAGAAAAATACATCGGTTTCAAAATCACCGAAAACGACAAAAGCCGTCTTGGTTGGATGAAAGTCATCCTTCATCATGACCATGTTGAACTATTGGAAACAGCTGTACAGAAATAACCCTGAATTGCTTCGTCGTTCCTCATCGCAATGAATCGCAATGACGCGAAGCGACTAAAAAAAATTGAATTTTAAATCTTTAAATCTTAAATCCCTAAATACCAATTAAATGAACAACGCACTGATCACATTTGCGAAGCCGGACAACGAGCCTGTAAAAAGCTACAAGCCAGGCAGTCCGGAGAGAATCGAACTCCAGAAGGAACTCGAAAGACAATCCAACGAAATCGTTGAAATCCCCGCCATCATCAACGGCCAGGAAGTCCGCACGGGCGACATGGGCGAAGTGGTGATGCCTCACGACCACAAGCACGTCATCGCACGCTACCACAAGGTAGGCGAAAAGGAAGTCCGCATGGCCATCGACGCCGCCCAAGCCGCCAAGCACGACTGGGAGAACACGCCTTGGGACGAGCGCGCCGCCATCATGGCACGCATCGCCGAGATGCTGGCCACCAAGTACCGCGCCCGCATCAACGCCGCCACCATGCTCGGCCAGTCGAAGAACTGCTTCCAAGCCGAGATCGACAGCGCCTGCGAGACCATCGACTTCTTCCGCTACAACAACCACTACGCCAGCAAGCTCTACGCCGAGCAGCCCGCTTCGGCCAACGACCAGCTGAACCGTACCGAATACCGTCCGCTGGAAGGATTCGTGTTCGCCATCACGCCTTTCAACTTCACCTCCATCGCCTCCAACCTGAACATGACCCCCGCCTTGATGGGTAACACCACCATCTGGAAGCCCTCGACGACTGCCCTGCTGTCGAACTACACCGACATGCGCATCTTCATGGAAGCCGGCCTTCCCGCTGGCGTCGTCAACTTCCTGCCTGGCAAGGGCAGCGTGATCAGCGGCGTGGCCCTGAAGGACAAGAACTTCAACGCCATCCACTTCACCGGCAGCACCGCCACCTTCAAGAGCCTGTGGAAGACCACCGGCCAGAACCTCGACATGTACAAGGCCTATCCTCGTCTCGTGGGTGAGACCGGCGGCAAGGACTTCATCTTCGTCCACAACAGCGCCGACCCGCAAGAGGTGGCCGTGGCCATCGTGCGTGGCGCCTTCGAATACCAAGGCCAGAAGTGCAGTGCCGCCTCACGTGCCTACATCCCCGCTTCGATGTGGAACGACGTGAAGAACCGCGTGGGCGACATGATGAGCACCATCAAGATGGGTGACGTGAAAGACTTCACCAACTACGTGAACGCCGTCATCGACGAGGCTTCGTTCGACAACTGCAAGGGCTACATCGACCGCGCCAAGGCCAGCAAGGACGCTGAGATCGTCTTCGGCGGCAACTGCGACAAGAGCGTCGGTTACTTCGTGGAGCCTACCGTCATCCTCGCCAAGGTGCCGGATTACGAGAGCATGGTTCAAGAAATCTTCGGACCCATCATCACCATTTACGTCTACGACGACAACAAGTTCGAGGAAATGCTGGATGTGTGCGACCAAAGCTCGCCTTACGCCCTCACCGGAGCTTTCTTCGGCAACTGCATGAAGGCCCAGAAGATTGCCAACGACAAGTTGCGCCATGCAGCCGGCAACTACTATGTGAACGACAAGCCCACGGGAGCCGTGGTCGGTATGCAGCCCTTCGGCGGTGCCCGCGCCAGCGGCACCAACGACAAGGCCGGAGGTCTGTGGAACCTCATCCGCTGGACCAGTCCCCGCGCCATCAAGAATACGTTTGTTCCTGCTGCCGCTTATGGGTATCCGTTCCTGGCACAAGATTAATGATAACAGGTAGAGACGTAGCGCGCTACGTCTCTACAGTAACAAAACACCAAGAAAAATCCGCCGAAAATGTTTGGCGGATTTTTTGTTTTTTTGTATTTTTGCGGGGTAAAACATCGGAATCTATGACCGGACAGCGATATATCAGCCCTTACACCGACTTCGGCTTCAAGTACATCTTTGGCAGCGAACTGAAGAAGGAATACCTGATTTCGTTCCTGAACGCACTTTTCGAAGGCAGGCACAACATTAAGGATGTCACCTACCAGAATTCGGAGCATCTTGACGAGGTGGTGTATTCCCACCGTGCCATCTTCGATGTGTATTGCACCACGGACAAAGGTGACCACATCATCGTGGAGATGCAGAATGTGGACCAGGACTATTTCGCCGACCGAATGGTGTATTACTCCACTTTCCCCATTCGCGAGCAGGCCAGGCGCGGCGACTGGGACTACAAGCTGAACCCCGTCTACACGATTGGCATCCTGAACTTCATCTTCGACAAGAACAGCGACGACGTCCACCACGAAGCCAAGCTGATGAATGTGGCGACCAAGGAAGTGTTCTACGACAAGTTGTCGTTCATCACGATTGAGTTGCCGAAGTTCAACAAGAAGGAGGACGAGTTGGTGACGCTTTACGACAAGTGGCTGTTCGTGTTGCGCAACCTTTCGCGGCTGATGGAACGCCCTGCCGCCTTGCAGGAAAGGGTGTTCGCCTCACTGTTCCGCCATGCCGAGATTGACAAGATGCAGCCTAACGAGCGGAGGCAGTACGAGAAATCGTTGTTTGACTACAACGACATTAATAATAGTAATGTGAAACACTTCCGCGAGGGCAAAGAAGAAGGGTTGAGAGTGGGCAAGGAAGAAGGACTGAGAGAAGGCAAGGAAGAAGGTTTGAAAGAAGGCGAAAGGAAAAAAGCTTTAGACATTGCCCGCAAGCTGAAAGCCGCAGGCGTTGACGATGCCGTCATCTTGGCCACGACGGGATTGAACGAAGACGAATTGAACTCATTATAAACCAACAAGATAAAACCGATTGATTAAAGAAAAGACAAACGAATAACCTGACATAATTAACCCCTTGAGCTTTACGCTCTTGTTCTCTCAACTGAAAACTGGACACTTTCATCGGAAGAGAATAAGTGACGAAAGTTCACGCTATGGCGTGGGCTTTTGTGCTTACCTTTCCGATCGGTAGTCCAGAAATAATCCGCAGTTGAAGGTAAGACAAAAGGCTTCCACGCTTTTCTTATTGCTTTTTCTGAACGAGAGTGGAAGCCACGGAATGATGAAAAGCAATAATCCAATTTAAACAATAACAACAAAAAAAAGGAGGAAATTAAAATGAAAAAAAATGATTGTAATTATGCTACTATTTTTAGGTGGCATACTAAATGCACAAAACTATCTTCACGTTAACATTACGGAGATTCAGAACTGGATGACCTATGAATACTGCTCATCAACATATGATGGTGTAGTAATAGAAAAAGAAACTGGTTGCAATACATGGATTTGGTCTGTCGTATTTGATGGGCAAGAAATTATTCACGCAATCAATGAACTTGATGAAATTATTTTAGAAGTGCCTGAGAATGTCAATAAGTATTACACAGTTCATTACATCGGCTGTGAAAGCAATTATTGGGATTTTAATTTTATTGTAAAGTTTGTCGACTTCTAAGCTCCCGAACCATGGTCCCAATCATACAAGTGGAAGCGCACAGGTACATCAGTTAACCTTCAAGCTTACGGAGGCTATAACTATCAATGGTCCACTGGATCAACAAATTCGAGTATTACCATAATTGACCCTGGCACTTACTGGGTGCATGTATACAATGATTGTGGTGAACTCTATGACACTATACAAGTCCGTGACAACGTCGAAATCGATTTGGCTACTTGTGACCTTGAAAGCAACTTGAACTTGGTCACATGGCCTACTACCGTGGCACAAGCCCAGTACATCGACCATGTCATCGTGAAACGAGACGGCCTACAAGTCGGCACAGCCCCCTACTCCAACGGTCAGTTCATCGACAATATCGGCAGTGGTGCTGCTTCTCGTACCTACACACTCACAGCTGTCGCCACAGACGGCACAGAATGCCCCATTGTGAGCTATCCAAAAGAGACCATCCACATGGCTTACTTGACAGGTATCAACAATACCATCGAGGTCAACTGGAACGTCCCTGCAGGATACGACTTGCTCGGCTACAACATCTGTGAATGGCATGAAGACGATGGCTCACTCACCGTGATTGATTATGTCGGAGCCAGCGTCACCAGCTACACCTGCTCGGAGAGCCAGTTCGACGAGGGTTACATCGTTGTGCAAGGCGTTGAGACGGGCAAGGACGGTGAGACGCGCCTTCTTTCCAACCGCAGTTTGGATTTGGTCGGCCTCGGCGAGAACGAGGCATCGGCCTTCAAGGTCTATCCGAATCCTGCCAATGGCATCCTGTTTGTAGAGACGTGCCATGGCGCGTCTCTACAAATGGAAACCTACCGCATTGTCAATCCCATCGGCCAGACCGTGATGGAAGGCCAAATCACGATGGAAAAACAACAGATTGACGTGCGCAATCTGCCCAAGGGTGTATATTTCATCACCGTTGGCAGTGCCACAAGAAAATTCGTGGTGGAATAACCGCGTCGGCTGTAAGGCTATCGCATTGTGGTTTGTAGGGCTGTCACATTGTGGCAGCCGCAGCGAAAAACAATGATGCGGCTGCCGTGGTACGACAGCCCTGCAGTCCGCCGTGGAATGATTGTCCTACAATCCTCCTATCCGAAGGCAGGAGTTTTTTAATAAACGACGATTAATACTAATCACGATTTACATTATTTTGAAATAATCCGCTGAAAATATTTGACGGATTTTTCCATACCCACAAAACAAGATTATTTCTATCTTTGTCGCCTGAAATTGAATCAACTATGAAAAAATTACTATTTGTTCTTCTTGCCATCATTGCAAGCACCACACTTCAGGCACAAGAATTCCGCTTCAACAGCGAACCTAATGGATTTAGCATCAGCAACAAAAGCGACAACCAACTGACTTTCAGGCATAACCTTGGTACAGTCACCATTGAAAACGCCGACCGCACTGAAATGAGTGGACAGGTCATCACCCTTTCGGGAATCTATCTCCCCAATGTGGCGGGTGCTCCCGATTTGCCGAGTAGCAGCACATTCATCGCTATTCCCAATGGGGCGACGCCTTCGCTCAAGATGGTTTCATGCAAGACCAAGGTCATCAACGACGTCAACCTCATCCCTGCGGCAGTGCCCCAGCTCGACGACGACAACTCCATTGCGGTATACGAGAAAGATATGAACATCTATGGACGCAATGCATTCTATCCTGAGAAGCCTTTTCAGATTTCGGAAGTCAACACCATCCGTGGCGTGCAGATGGTACAAGTAGGCGTGATGCCTTTCCAATACAATCCTGTCACCAAGGAACTCATTGTTTACGAAGACCTCAAGTTGGAATTAACCACCGATGGCGGTGACGGCATCTATGGTGACCTCCGCTACCGTACCCCCGAGTGGGACCAAATCTTGAGCGATATACTCCTCAACCGTGAAGTTCTTCCAGAAGTGGATTACAGCGAGAGACGACGCAAACACTACGAAAACCGAGAAACTGGCTGTGAATACATAATCATCACCCCCGACAATGAGGATTTCATCCAATTGGCCGACAGCATCAAGCAGTTCAGGACCGAGCAAGGCATCCCCACCGAAGTATTCACCGTTTCGCAATGCGGTGGCAACGACCAAACGGCCATTAGGAACTTCATCCGCAATGCCTACAACAACTGGGATATGCCCCCTGCGGCCGTGCTCTTTTTGGGTGACTACAACACCGATGGCACACAAGGCATTGTTTCCTTCACTATGAACAACCACCCTGGCGGTGACAGCTACAACCCATACATTTCCGACCATGCCTACTCGGTAATGGGTAGCAACCATATGCCCGAAATCGTTTTAGGCCGCATCACGGGACGCGACTACGATGAGATGTATCATATGATTAAGAAAGACCTTAACTACGAGCGTCAGCCCCCTACCGACCCTTACTTCTACGACCATCCCATTACTGCTATGGGATTCCAGCTAGAACGCTGGTTCCAACTCTGTTCGGAGGTAGTGAACGGTTTCTGGGAGTATGAGCTCGGCAAACATCCCGTCCGCCAAAACGCCATCTACGAAGGTACGCCCGGCAGCCGATGGTCGACCTACGAACACACCAATTCCGTTCTCAGCTATTTCGGTCCAACGGGTTGCGGCTACATCCCACAGACCATGTCGCATCTCACCGACTGGAACGCAACGGGCAACTCGGTGAATGAGGCCATCAATCAAGGAGCCTTCATCATCCAGCACCGCGATCATGGCGCTGAAGAGCTTTGGGGAGAGCCCAGTTATAGCATTGGCTACATCAAACAACTGACGAACCAAAACCTCACTTATGTAATGTCGAACAATTGCCTCACAGGTCGATTCAATTACAACGGCAATGATGGTTGTTTCGCCGAGGCATTCCACAGGCACCAATATGGAGCCTTGGGTCTCATTGCAGCCACCCAAGTGTCCTATTCCTTCGTTAATGACATCTATGTCTGGGGGGCATACGACAATATGTGGCCAGATTTTATGCCCACCTATGGCACCCAGCATATCACCAACTTCATTCATCCTGCTTTTGGCAATGCCGCTGGAAAATATTTCCTCAGACAATCCTCATGGACCGATAACGAATGGAAGGAAATCACCTACTATTTGTTCCATCAATTTGGCGATGCCTATATGAAACTCTACAGCGAAATACCCGAAGAACTCGCAGTAGATATGTTGCCCGTGCTCCCTGCTGGCAGCAAACAATACATAGTGAAAGCCGACGAAGGTGCCTCCATCTGCCTCACCGCCAACGGGCAAATCATAGGTTTCGACATAGCAACAGGCGATACACAAACCATCGCTGTCACTCCCCAAGAGGTGGGTACCACCGTTAAACTCACCATCACCAAACAGAATTACTACCGCTATGAACATTTCATCAAGACCATCTCCACTGAAGAGCCCTACTTGATCTTTGATGCCATCGAAATCAACGATGAAGAAGGCAACAGCAACTTTGCTCCCGACTACAATGAGACCTGCCATTTCGGCCTTGGTCTGCATAATGTTGGCTTCTCCCCTATTGGCGACTTTAATGTCACCCTATCGTGCAGTCATCCTTCTGTAGAAATCATTCAAAACGAGTCTTCTTTCAGCGGTATGAATGTCGACGAAACCCAAATGCAAAACGATGCGTTTACCGTATATTTCGGCGATGAATTGGATGATCAGGAAAAGGTAAAGTTTCATCTGAATATAAAAAATGCAAGTTACTCATTCATCGACAGCGTTACACTCTCCGTGAAAGCACCTAACCTAAAATTTGGCAAACTCGACATCACCGATTTGGACGGAAACAAAATTGACCGTCTAATGAAAGGGCAGTCTTCCTATCTGACTTTTGAAATTGGTAACCTGGGCGAAAGCAAATCCATGGAAATCAATAACAAACTCAACCTTATGGCACCTTTTCTCAGCATAGAAGAGAATGAAATTGCCATCGCTGCGATTGAAGCTAGAGCCACAGGTCAGGTCACTTTTCTCGCCCAAGTGAACGAGGATGCTGTCGATGGTATCATTAAGTATAGCCTACAAGCCGAGAGTGGGTTCCACACTGACCATCTGGAAAGCCAAATTCCGTTGGGCTTTACCATAGAAGACTTTGAAGACGAGGCTTTAAACCAGGACCTGCGATGGAACTTGGGGTCAGGCAACAAGAAGTGGTACATTGCGGAAGACAGCACCGCCATGGGAGGTCACTGCATGCGATCGCCCACCATCAACAACAATGCCATAGCCAACCTCCATATCGGCATTGATACCGAAATGGATGACACATTCTCATTCTACCACAAGACTTCTACAGAAGAAGGCGATAGGCTTATACTCTCTTTGAACGGCAACGAAGTGGGGACTTGGAGTGGCACCAGCGATTGGGAGCGTTCCGAGTTTGAGCTACCCGCAGGAACCAACCTTTTACGTTTTTCCTACAAAAAAGATAATGAAGGATGCGCAGGCGAGGATGCCGTTATGATTGACGGCCTTCATTTCCCGCCCTTTGCCAAGATGGTGCTCTATGCAGGTGATAACGCAGAGACTTGTCCCAATGACACATTTACGCCTCAAGGTTACATCTACAACCAAACAGAATTCATCTGGTCCACCCTTGGCGACGGCAGTTTCGATGACATAACTGCCGAGCATCCGAACTATACTTTTGGAGAAACCGACAAGGCAGAAGGCCGCGTAGAACTTATCTTAACAGGAACATCCGCTCTCGATGGATGTCAACAAAGCAGCACAGTCACTATAAGTCTTTTGCCCAACCTCGACCCAGATCATGCACCCGAGACCCCTTCCGGTTCAACCGAGATCGACCTTCGTTTGATTAGTGAAAGCGAATACATCGGTGAGGAAGCCAACGAGGTAATCTATTCGTGGAGAATTGCTCCGCTAGCTGCTGGAACGATTATCAGCGAGGGCAACCGCGCCCGTGTGGAATGGAACAGCGAATATCGCGGACTAGCCATAATCAACTACCGGTACGAGAATCCTTGTGGAGCCACTTCACATTCAGATGCTCTTAGGGTTAATGTGTTCAATTCCACTGGAATTGATGACCAAGGCTTTGCTTCCTTTGAGGTATACCCTAACCCGACCGATGGGATAATCAACCTCTTCATTGGCGGAACACTGCCAGACAATACACGGATTGAGGTCTATAACCTTTTAGGCGAACTGATGATGGTCAAGAACATTCATCAATTGCAACAAGGTGAAACATTTAGTCTCGACCTTCACCATTTTGTTTCAGGATTGTATTTCATCAAGCTGTGCACTGAAAATGGAAGTTGCTCCAAGAAAGTTAGCGTTAAGTGACGAGGAAACGGAAGTATTTTCTATTTTTGCCGAAAATAACTATAGCCGATAGCCTATGGTCCACTACACCCAAAAGCTCTGTTTCCATACTATGGGTGAAGTGAGCCATAGGCTATAGGCCATAAGCCATCGGCCAAACAATTAAACGATTAAACAATCAACAATTCAACAACAATAAAATGATAAGCTACAAAGAATTAGGGCTGGTGAACACCCGTAAAATGTTCGCCAAGGCTGTGGACGGCGGCTATGCCATCCCCGCTTTCAACTTCAACAATATGGAACAGATGCAGGCCATCATCATGGCTGCCGTCGAGACCAAGTCGCCCGTCATCCTGCAAGTGTCGAAAGGCGCGCGCAACTACGCCAACCAGACCCTGCTGCGCTACATGGCCCAAGGTGCCGTGGAATACGCCAAGGAACTCGGCTGCGCCCATCCTGAAATCGTGCTTCACCTCGACCACGGCGACAGCTTCGAGACCTGCAAGAGCTGCATCGACATGGGCTTCTCGTCGGTGATGATCGACGGTTCTGCCCTGCCTTACGACGAGAACGTGGCCCTCACGAAAAAGGTCGTCGACTACGCCCATCAGTTTGACGTGACCGTGGAAGGCGAACTCGGCGTGTTGGCTGGCGTGGAAGACGAAGTGGCCGCCGAAGAGAGCCACTACACCAAGCCCGAGGAAGTCATCGACTTCGTGACCAAGACCGGCGTGGACAGCCTGGCCATCAGCATCGGCACCTCGCATGGCGCCTACAAGTTCACTCCCGAGCAATGCACCGTTGACCCCGCCACGGGTCGCCTCGTGCCGCCTCCGTTGGCTTTCGATGTGCTCGAAGCCATCGAGAAGAAACTGCCCGGCTTCCCCATCGTGCTGCACGGCTCGTCGTCGGTGCCGCAAGACGAGGTGGACACCATTAATAAATATGGTGGTGCGCTGAAGGCCGCCGTCGGCATCCCCGAGGAGCAGCTGCGCAAGGCCGCCAAGAGCGCCGTCTGCAAGATCAACATCGACAGCGACAGCCGCTTGGCCATGACCGCCGCCATCCGCAAGACCTTCGCCGAAAAGCCCGCCGAGTTTGACCCGCGCAAGTACCTCGGTCCCGCCCGCGACAGCATGAAGAAACTCTACGAACACAAGATTATCAATGTCTTGGGTTCAAATGACAAGCTCATCGAAAAATAAACGGCCTGAAAGGCCAGAAGCCATCAGCCCAGGGCGTTGCCCTGGGCAACGATGGACAAGATAATAAACGCCTCGATGGGATAAAAGCAAAAAATTATCACTATGAACAATCCGAAAAAGATTTGGGACATTCCCATATTCAGCAGAGAGAAAGGGGCTTTTCTCCACTTTTTGTTGGTTTACGGCACCATCGTATGTTTCTCGATGATTTATCCAATAATAGAATATGGATTATCTTGGAATATAGCCTATGGTGTATTATCTATATTATTTTATTTAATACTTCTTTACGGTATTTCAGGACTCATCGCCTATCGCACCAAGTTTTTCCCAAAATTAAGTAACAGGGAGAATCTTCATGCTAGAAGTTTTCTCATCCTAACATTACTCTCTTTCGTGATATTCGTCTTGGTCATCATAATAATGACTCAATTTCAGGTTTAAAAGACGGGGACATTTTATGCCACAGTTTTCTTTTGGCTGTCTTTACTTGCTTGTGTCATCTTCCTACAATTATGGTATTAATCTAAGCACAGAACAACATTAAAAAACACCAATATGGGGAAATTGAAAGATGCTCACATCTTTAGTAATGAAGAAGGCTCCATAGCGAAGTTCTTCGTAACTGCGGTTACATACGCAGCAGCCATATATGCCTCGAACATTCTCACATCGCTAATCGAGAAAGAACCTTTCAAATGGGGAGAAAGCCTTTTGGTGATTTTAATCATTGTTGCTCTAATAACAGCGGTTTATTTCATCACGAGATTTCTCGCCTATCGAACCAAAATCTTCCCAAAAACCGAGAACCGTGAAGGCATCCATGGTGTGAGCTTTATCTTGCTTATGATTCTCGCCATTATTTTGCTTTTGATTTTTGCTTAAACAAAAACAGCTTTTCAAGCCAAAAAGAAAAAGTATCGCAAAAATAGGCTTTTTGCGATACTTTTTTTGTTGACTGATTATCTCAATCCCGACAAATCAACCGTGTATGTAATTGGTGGCAATGTGGCTTTTTTTAGGAAGGCGGCCATGTAAATCGGCAAGTAAATGGTTTTGTTGATTCGGCTCAAATTATTGTTGCTGAACACTATAGCCTCCTTGATTTGGTAATCGGGATTGGCCAAGACATTAGTCAAGGCGTTGTGGCGTTGGTATTCTTTGCCCGACTTCACCTCAATGGGTACAACCTTGCCGTCCTTCTCTATGACAAAGTCCAATTCACCTTGCTTCTTGCTGTTGAAGTAATACAACTCAAAACCATGCGCATGTAATTCTTGCGCCACAACGTTCTCATATACAGAACCAAAATTTATTCCCTTGTCGTCTTTGAGAATCCGCAACTGAATGCCTTCCGCGAATTGACATGTCAAAAGTCCTACGTCGTTTTGAAACAACTTGAACAAATTGCGCGAGCGCGAGAGTTTCAGCGACACACTCGGCTCCTCAACATTATAAACAGGCAAGACCACACCAGCATCCTTAAGCCAGATGAAACTGTTCTCGTAACGCGAGAATTTCAAATTTTCGTTCAAGTTCTTGAGGATAAACCGTTTGTTCTTGGCGTTGAGTTCCGAAGGTATCATATCGAAGATTTCCTCGATGTAGAGCTTATGGTTGCGATCATATTTGGCAATATCACGCTTGTAAAGCCGAATGATGGCCTGTTGCTCGGCAAGAACATCCTGAAAGTTGTTGGTGTCCAAATATTTCTGCACAACCGCCGGCATACCACCAACGATGAGGTAAAGCCTGAACAGTTCCATCAGTTTCGTATGGATGAAATCGGGAACGGACTTTTTACTATCCCACGCATCCTTGACGGCCTGCATTACATCATCATTTACACCCAATGCCATAAAAAACTCCTCCAAGTCGAGCGGAAACATTTCAACGACATCCATATAACCCACTGGTTCGGAACGCAAGTCGTTGAGTTCCACGCCTAAAAGCGAGCCACTCAAGATGTATCGGTAGCTGCCTTCAGAGACCAAAAACTTGACAGCGGTGACTATGGAAGGACATTCCTGCACCTCATCAAAGAAGAACAAGGTTTTGCCTTCGATGAGCGGTCGGTCGGCAAGAGCGGAGAGCCTCAAAAGCATATCGTCGCGGTCTTTCGCTTGGGCAATAACATCCACAGCATCAGGCATCTCAATAAAGTTGATTTCGATGAAACTTTCGAAATGGGTTGCCCCGAAATGGCTGATGGAAAACGATTTCCCCGTCTGCCTCGCACCTGTAACAAGCAAAGCTTTGTTATTGTTCTTGAAAAAATCATCTAAACAGCTATCAATCTTTCTTTTAAGCATAATTTGTCCGTTTTTCCAATGCAAAATAACTACTTTTTGTCCGTTTTTCCAACATATTTTTGAATTATTTTGTCCGTTTTTCCAACAAAGCCTAAAAAACACTGGGCAAACTTCGTTTTCGTTTTGTCACCAAACAATATTATTCCTATTTTTGCGATACATTTTGTTGTAATTGAGCAACAACATTAAACGATTAAACATTCAACAATCAACAATAATGAACCTCAATCCCTTAACCGCCATATCGCCCGTCGATGGGCGCTACCGTTCCAAGACCGTTGAGTTAGACGACTTTTTCAGTGAATTTGCCCTCATCCGCTATCGCGTGATGGTCGAAGTGGAGTATTACATCGCCTTGTGCGAACTGCCTCTGCCGCAACTCGAGAAGTTCAACGGCGACTACGACGACCTCCGCGCCATCTATGAGGAATTCCAAACGGAAGACGCTTTGGAAATCAAGGAGATAGAAAAAGAGACCAACCACGATGTGAAAGCCGTGGAATACTTCCTGAAACGCCGCTTCGACGAACTCGGCCTGACCGAATTCAAGGAGTTCCTGCACTTCGGCCTCACCTCGCAGGACATCAACAACACCGCCGTGCCGCTCTCGATGATGGAGGCGCACAAACTGGTGGTGAAGCCCGCCTTGGAAGACCTCGTCGACAAGCTGAAAGGCATGGCCGAGGAATGGCGCGACATCCCGATGCTGGCCAAGACCCACGGTCAGCCCGCCAGCCCGACGCATCTGGGCAAGGAGATCTATGTCTTCGTGGAGCGCCTCAACGACCAGCTGAAGATGCTCAACAGCGTGCCCTTCACGGCCAAGTTCGGCGGCGCCACAGGCAACATGAACGCCCACAAGGTGGCCTACCCCGACATCGACTGGCCCGCCTTCGCGAAGAAGTTCGTGGAGAAGAGCCTGAAACTCAAGCGCCAGCAGACCACCACGCAAATCGAGCACTACGACTACATGGCCGCCTATTTCGATGCCCTGCGCCGCGTCAACACCATCCTGATTGACCTCTCGCGCGACATCTGGCTCTACGTCTCGATGGAATACTTCAAGCAGAAGATCAAGGCGGGCGAAGTCGGCTCGTCGGCGATGCCCCACAAGGTGAACCCCATCGACTTCGAGAACGCCGAAGGCAACCTCGGCATGGCCAACGCCATCCTCACCTTCTTGAGCACCAAGCTGCCCATCAGCCGCCTGCAGCGCGACCTCACCGACTCCACCGTCACCCGCAACATCGGCGTGCCGATTGCCCATACGCTGATTGCACTTAAGTCGCTGATGAAAGGCTTGGACAAACTCTTGCTCAACGAGGACAAGATCCGCCAAGACCTGCAGCAGAACTATGCTGTGGTTGCTGAGGCCATCCAAACCATCCTCCGCCGCGAGCAAATCGAAGGTGCCTACGAACTGCTGAAAGGGCTTACGCGCACCAACAAGCATATCGACAAGGCTGCTATCGATGAGTTCATCAAAGGCTTGCCGGTAAGCGAGAAGATCAAGGCGGAATTGGCGGCCATCACACCGGAGAATTACACGGGATACAATTATTGAGCGGAAACCGCGTTTGAGATAAGAGCAATCCAATGCCTATGGCCAAGCAAAAGACTTTCTCCCGCGTCCTCACCTATGTCAAACCCTATTGGGGCAGCATCGTCCTGAATCTGGTCTTCAACCTGATGGCCATTTTCTTCTCGTTGTTTTCCTTCGCTTTGGTGGGACCGTTCCTCACCTTATTATTCAAGGAAGGCGCGGTGGAAGTCATGGCCAAGCCCGAGTTCTCTTTCACCTCCGACTACCTGATGGGGTACCTCAACTGGTTCATGAGCAGCCTCATCACTGATGGAGGCAAATACCATGCTTTAGTGTTCATGTGCCTGTTGCTGTTGGTGGCCTTCTTCTTTCGCAACCTGGGGCGATTCTTTGCCTGTTATTTTATGGCCAACGTGCGCGTGGGAGCCGTACATGACCTGCGTCGAGATGTCTACAACAAAATCCTCATCCTCCCCCTCTCCTTCTACCACAGCCGGCAAAAGGGCGACACTTTAGCTCGCATCACGACTGACGTTCAAGAAGTTGAAGTCTCCATCCTCAACTATCTCGAAATGCTCATCAAAGACCCGCTGACCATCATCTGCTTCTTCATTTTCATGGTCACGCTTAGCCCGAAACTAACGCTTTTCGTAATCGTTGTGTTGCCGATCGCAGGGTTGCTCATCGGCAAGGTCGGCAAGATGCTGAAGAAGGAGTCGAAGGAAGGACAGACCAAATTGGCGGGCATCATCTCCACGGTGGAGGAAACCATTTCCGGATTGCGTATCATCAAGGCTTTCAACGCTATACGCTATTCGGATGATAAGTTCGAGGAGCAGAATGACGACTATACCAAGGTGCTGCGTGGCATCCACCGCAAGCGCGATATGAGTTCGCCAATGAGCGAGTTTTTGTCATCTGCGGTGGTTATTATGGTTTTGTGGTTCGGCGGTACACTGATTTTGGGTGGCGGCAGCAACATCAACGCAGGCGACTTCATAACTTACATCGTGGTTTTTTCGCAAATCATCTCCCCTGCCAAGTCGTTCTCGCAAGGCTATTACAATGTGCAGAAAGGCGTGGCCTCTGCGGAAAGAATCTTTGAGATTTTGGATGCCGAAGAGGTGATTACGGAGAAAGAGAATGCCATAGAAATCAAAGACTTCAAGGACAGCATCGAATACAAGGACGTGCATTTCAGCTATGGTAAGGACGAGGTGCTTAAAGGCATCAATCTGAAGATTCCAAAAGGTAAATTCGTCGCCATCGTCGGTGAGAGCGGTGGTGGCAAGTCGACCATAGCGGACCTCTTACCACGTTTCTATGAAGTTGGAGCAGGCTGTGTTTGCATCGACAGTCACGACATCCGTGACTACAAGATCAACGACCTGCGCGGTCTGATGGGCGTCGTGTCGCAGGAGACCATTCTCTTCAATGACACTGTATTTAATAATATCGCCTTTGGCATGAAAGATATCTCTAAGGAACAGGTCATCGAAGCCGCCAAGATCGCCAACGCACATGAGTTCATTATGGAACTGGAGCAAGGCTACGATACTCGCATCGGCGACCGTGGTATGAACCTCAGTGGCGGCCAACGCCAAAGGCTCAGCATTGCCCGTGCCGTGCTGAAGAACCCGCCTATATTAATATTGGACGAGGCCACATCTTCCTTAGACACTGAAAGCGAGCGACTTGTACAAGATGCCCTATCCAAGGTGATGAGCCAACGTACCTCCATCGTCATCGCACATCGTCTGTCGACCATACAATACGCCAACGAAATCGTGGTGCTACAAAAAGGCCAAATCATCGAGCGCGGCAAGCATGACGACCTCATCGCCCTCGGTGGCATCTACAAGAAACTCACCGATTTGCAATCCATTGGATAAGCCATGAAAAAGCGTTTTACCTTCACAACAGGCGAGCACATCGAGGCCGACCTTGAGGACTTGCAAAGCCTCTTGCACGACAACCAACAATATTACGAAAACTACGAGGATGTCTTCTGCTCACTTGAAGACGACGACTATGTGGCGCGCGGCAACGGCTTCTGCGACCGCAAATATAGCGACGACTTCATTGAAGGGCAACTGGAGAAATACGCGCAACGGGTGAAGGAAATCGAAAGATGGATTGCGGAGTGGAGATAGCAAAGAGATTAGGGTTATGCGTTTTTTGCCTTCTTCTTGGCGCCAATACTCCGCACTGAGGGCGTCAGGAATAATGCCCTTCGCATAATTCTCCGTAAAGGTATAGCCATAGATTAGGCCTCGCATTTTTTCCGTGTCGAAATAACGCAGCTGCCCTTCAACGAATTTTTTCAGCCAATAGCTGTTGAAAGCATGCTCGTAGTCTTGGTAATTTACTTTCTTAGGGTAGTTTGTTTCCATATCAGATACAATTTGAACCTTTCAAATCTTTTATGTGAAGCTTTCAAATAGATATTAGCTCCTTTTTGTGATATTTTCAACCTGAGTTGGATTTTTTTTGCTTTATCCTTAGAAAATCAAAGATAGGAATTATGTTTTTGCAGGTTCAAATCGCATTAAAAAAACCAGTATTTTTGCACACTTTTTTTCGGAAATCGAAAGCAATGCAAAAAACCACTGAACTCGATAGCCTGACCTTCGCCACGATGCTGCGCCAAGGCGCGGTGCAACTGGGCAGGGACAAAAAGGTCATCAACGACCTCAACGTCTTCCCTATCCCCGACGGCGACACGGGCGACAATATGCTGATGACCCTCAAGGCGGGCAGTGCTGCATTACAAACGTTGGAAACGTCATTGCGAGGAACGAAGCAATCCAGACAAGCACTCTCAGATACTGCTTCAGCCGCTTCATCAGGTATGCTGCTCGGCGCAAGGGGCAACTCCGGCGTCATCCTTTCGCGTATCTTTGCAGGCTTGGCCAAAGGCCTTCAAGGTGTTATCGAAGCCGACACGAAAGCTTTCGCCAAAGCCATGCAATCCGCTGTGGAAGAGGCTTATAAATCCGTACCAATTCCTGTTGAAGGTACTATTATCACTGTGCTGCGCGAAGGTGCGGCCAATGCAGATGCAAGTTCGGATTTGAACCATTATTTCGAGACCTTGTTGGAAGCTATGCAGACCTCTTTAGACCATACGCCCGAGCTTCTGCAAGTTTTGAAAGATGCTGGTGTGGTCGACAGCGGTGGCGCTGGACTGCTGAGCATCTTCCGTGGTATGAACGCCGCCTTGAATGGCATTGTCCCTGATGAGGAAATCGCACCCACTACGGCCTCGGCCCCCACAGTGGAACTTGACAAATTCACCGAAGACAGCACTATGGAGTTTGGCTACTGCACGGAATTCCTTCTCCGACTGATGCGCTCCAAAGTCGATTTGGACACCTTTGACGAGAAGAAAATCTTTGACTATCTGAACCGCGTTGGTGAGTCGGTGGTAGCCTTCCGCGAAGGTTCGATTGTTAAGGTGCATGTGCATACCTTCAAGCCTGGCGAGATACTCAACGAAATGCAAAAATACGGTGAGTTCCTGACCATCAAGATCGAGAACATGGCACTACAGCACCATCAATCGACCAACCAAAACAATGCTTCGTTCAAGCTTCCACCCAAGCCATACGGCATCGTGACAGTGGTCTCAGGTGAAGGTCTCATCAACGCTTTCCACGAAATCGGGGCCGATGAGGTGATTGCGGGCGGTCAGACGATGAACCCAGCGACGCAGGACTTTCTGGATGCCTTTGCGAATATCAATGCGCAACACATCCTCGTCTTCCCCAACAACAAGAACATCAAGATGGCTGCCGACCAAGCTGCAGAACTTTATAAAGACGCTGACATCCACGTGCTTCCGTCGACCACTATCGGCGAAGGCTATTATGGCATCGGTTCCATCGACCGCGACAACACCAATGTGGACGAGGTCATCACGAGTGTTACGGAAACTATGCAATCCGTGGTGACGGGTATGGTCTCCACAGCCATCCGCGATGCCGAAGGCGAGCAAGTGAGCGTCCATACGGGTGATTATGTGGGCTACTGCGGCAAGCAAATCCTTTCCGACAGCCTCGACCGCGAAACGGCAACCAAAGCCTTGGTTGAACGTCTTGGAGCGGCTTCGCGAGATGTGATGTTGGTATTTTATGGCGAGAATGTCCCTTCAGAAGAAGCGGAACAACTCATTGCCGACCTACAAACCCAATATAAGAACCTTGAAATTATGTTGAACAACGGCGCACAGCCGGTTTATGATTATATAATTGTTTGTGTATGAATGAATTTTCGACAATGACTTGTGACAATGACTATGACCGCTCCAACGTAAGTGAAAGCTGTCATTGTCACAGTCACTGGTCATAGTCCAACCACAAAACACCGCATACCATGTTGACATTTTTTTCCGACACCGATTGCGACATCACTCCCAAGGAGTGTGCCGAGTATGGCATCAAACTCATCAGTATGCCTTATACTGTAGATAATCAAGTGATTTACCCCTATATTGACTTCGAGGAATTCGACTTCCACAAGTTCTACGACATGCTCCGCGCAGGCACCATGCCGACCACTAGTGCTATGAGCGAAGAGGCTTACATCCAATACTTCGAGCCTGAGTTTGCTGCTGGCAACGACATCCTCTACGTGCATTTCTCATCGGGTACCTCCAACACCTTCACCATTATGAGGCAGGCTTTGGAAAAACTGAAGCAAAAATACCCCGAACGCAAGTTCTATGAAATTGACACACTGGGCATTACTGCGTTATCATACAATGTGGTACTCGAAGCCGCCGAATTGTACAAAGCGGGAAAGACCGCTGAGGAAATCGTGGAATGGGCCAAGGTAGAAGTGCCCAAGTTCCCGATGTATTTCTTCGCTGACGACCTGAATTTCTTCCGTCGCAGCGGTCGCGTGAGTGGCTTGGCGGCTACGATGGGCGGCTTCATCGGCATCCGTCCAATCATCTACTTGGACAACGAAGGGAAGATGATTTCTATCGGCAAAGAAACGGGCCGAGCCAAAGCCATCGCCCGCTTGGTGAAATATGTTGAAGAACTCGGTGAAGACGTGAAAGCCCACCGCGTGGTCATCGGTCACTCAGATGCCCTCGACATCGTCGCTGAGGCCGAACGCCAATTGAAGGAGAAGTTGGGCGACGACCTGAACGTCATCATCACTCCCGTCAACCCGACCATCGGCAGCCATTGCGGTCCCAATGCCATTGGCATCTGCTTCCATGCCAAGCATAGGTGATTTTTAGATTCAAAATTCAAAAATTTAAAGATTCTTTTCGGTGATAACTATAACTAAAGTAGCGACAAAAAAACAACAGAAGGAATTCCTTGACTTTCCTTTGAAGCTCTACAAGGGCAATCCCTACTTCACGCCACCTTTGTATATGGACGAGAAGAAAATCTTCCGCAAGGACTTCGTTTACAACGATATGTGCGAAGCCGTCTATTTCAATGCCTATAAAGACGGTAAGATGGCGGGACGCATCTCGGGCATCATCCAACGTGCTGCCAACGAGAAAACGGACAAGAAACAAGTGCGTTTCACCCGTTTCGATGTCATCGATGACGAAGAAGTGGCAAAAGAACTCTTCAAAACTTTGGAAAAATGGGCCATTCAAAAAGGTATGAACGAAATGGTCGGCCCTTTGAGTTTTTCCGACTTGGAACGCGAAGGTCTTTTGGTTGACGGCTTCGATTATCCCGCTACCTTCGAGGAAACCTACAATTTTCCTTATTATCAGACCTTTATCGAAAACTACGGTTACCAAAAAGACGTCGATTGGACAGGGAGTCGCATTCGCATTCCCAAAGACTATGACGGCGAAGTCGACAAGTTGGCCGCTTTCGTGATGAAACGCTATAACCTGCATCTCGGCACAGCACGCAACACCAACGACTTCCTGAAGAAATACGCCGACGGTATCTTCGAGTTACTCGATAAATCCTACGAACTGCTCTACGGCACCGTGCCTTTCACCGAGGGTATGAAAAAGATGATGATTGACAACTTCCGTCTGGTCATCGACGTGAAAAACGTGGCTGTCATCCTCGACGAAAACGAGAAGATGATTTGCTTCGGACTGGCTTTCCCGGCCATCGCTGATGCCGTGCGGCCTTCGGGTGGCCGACTGACACCTGCCGCCTTGGTTCGCCTGCTCAAAGCCTTGAAAAAGCCCAATATCATTGACCTCTGCCTCATCGGTGTCGACCCCGAGTGGCTCAATCGAGGCGTGAGTATCATCGTCTCTGCGGGTTTGATGAATATGCTGAAGGATGTCGACTATGCCGAGACCAATATGAACCTAGAAGATAATTACGCGATTCAGAACCAATGGAAACGCTTTGACGAACAAAAGATTAAGCGTCACCGTTGCTATATCAAACAAATAGGTAAGTAATTTATTCACAAAACATTCAAAAGGTGCAAAACCATGAATAAGTCCAGAGAAAAGCGAGTAACGATTGCACAACCGTGCGTCGCTGGAAAGTAGCCGGTTGGCAACTTTCCCCAATTACAAAAGAAGTTTTTTTTGGTTTTGTAGGTTTTGTGACAAAAAAGAAATGAACATGATCAAAATAATAATCGACTGTTTTGGTGGCGACCACAGCCCAGAGGCCAATGTGGACGGAGCCTTGGCGGCCTTGGCCAAAATGCCCGACCTGTATCTCATCCTCACGGGTGACGAGGCCACGCTTCAGAACTGCTTGAAAGGCAAGGCTTACGATGCCTCGCGCCTCGAAATCGTCCACGCACCAGAAGTCATCGGCTGCGAGGAACGCCCCATCGACGTAATCCGTTTGAAGAAGGAAAGCTCGATGATCAAAGCCGTACGCATGCTCCGCGACCAAGACGACATCAACGCGATGGTCAGTATCGGTTCCACGGGTGCGCTCGTGGCCGCCGCCTTGACCCGCATTGGGCGTGTGAAGGGGGTCATCCGCCCTGCTTTTTGTCCTATCCTTCCTACAATGAATGGAGGCATCGTCGGTATCTGCGACAGTGGTGCCAACGTGGAGGTCACACCTGAGCATCTGAGACAATTCGCCATTATGTCGAGTTTGTATATGGAGAAGGTCTACAATATTGAAAAACCACGCATTGCCTTACTCAATGTTGGAAAAGAAGCAGAAAAAGGTGACGAAATCCGACAAAAGGCACACTTTTTGCTAAGTGAAACCCCCGAAATCCATTTTGTAGGCAACATGGAAAGCCGTGATTTGCTTTCTGGCAACTACGACGTGGTGGTTTGTGACGGTTTCTCGGGCAATGTGCTGGTGAAGACCACCGAAGGCACAGCCTTGGAACTACTGAAGAAGTTGAAGAAAGACATCTATTCGAGACCGATTTACAAGTTGGGTGCGCTGTTGATGAAGCGGATGTTTATGGAGGAGAAAGAGTTCATGAACTACCAAAACTATGGTGGTAGCGTGTTGTTGGGTACCTCAAAAACAGTGGTGAAAGGCCACGGCTCCAGCAAGGCAACAGCTGTTGAAAAATGCATCGAACAAGCCTACAAGATGGAGGTCAGTTCATTGTCATCCAAGATGGAAGAGATTATTATGAAGTATGAACACTATGAATATTAAGCTATCAGCAGTCAGCTATCAGCTCAGTTATGGCGAGCTGATTGCTGAACGCTGATAGCCAATCTTGAATCTTGAATATTAAATCTTTGAATCTGTATAATATGTACGAAATTGTAAAAACCACCCTAGCGCGTCAGTTGCGCATCGACCCGGAGCGGGTTACACTTGATGCCCAAATCAAGAGAGACCTCGGTGCCGATTCCGTCGACATCCTCCAACTGCTTATGCGCCTTGAAGACGACTATGGTATTGTCATCCCCGACCAGGCCTTGGCCAAATTTGAAACCGTTAACGATGTAGTTACCTATTTAGACAATTTACAGAAATGAAACAATTTACACTGATTATCATTGCATTGCTGTTTTCCGTAACAGCGTTCTCACAAAAGACTTACAACACCGATTTTACCCAAACCAAAGTGATGAAAATTTCGGGCAAGACCACCGACAAAGCCGGTCACCTCACTTTCGACGGCAATGACCAACTTAATATGATTTACACAGAGCCTGCAGGTGAATACTTCAAGATCGAAGGCAAAATGGTGAAAATCAATATGGATGGCAAGAAGGTTGAACTCGATTCCGAGAAGGTGAAAGTGGTGGGACTACAACGTTCCACGCTCTTGAACTGCCTTTCTGGAAATTGGGAGCAAGCCGCTGCCGACAACAATGCCGAATTGACCATCACCGAAGAAAAAGGACTGAAAAACATTTCCATCGTCGCCAAAGGCAAGGTGCCCAAAGGTGGTTACAAATCGGTTGAATTGACCTATCGTGTCTCTGACAACACTTTGGTCAAGATGGTGCTTGAAGAAGCCATCGGCATCATCAACACATACGAAATCAATTAAATGCTCTTCTTGTAAGCCCTGCGCCGCATAAATGGCTCGGTCTTGTAGTCGCCAAACAGCGATTGCACCTTGTAGTTTTCCTCCAATTGGGGGTTCATGATAATGGTGTCAATACCGCGTTTAATGCAGTTTTCGTGCAAATACTTAAACATCAGCACAGGTATTCCACATTGCTGATATTCAGGCATAACACCCATAATCAAGGCCTCAAGTGTGTCGTTTTTCTTCAAGGCTTTCAAAATGTTCAGGAAACCAAAGGGGAACAAACGCCCGTTGGATTTCTTTACAGCCTTTGAGAGTGAAGGCACACAGAAGAGAAAGCCGACCGGCTTGTCCTGATCATTGACCGCCACCGCCACGAAATCCTTGTCCAAAATAGGAACGTAAGTCTTCAGATAAGCTTGTATCTGCTTGTCGGTCAATGGTGAGAAACCGTGCAAAGGGGCAAAAGCCTCATTGTACATATGGAAAATCTCCATTCCATAGCGGTTGGCCATATCCTTCATGCTGCGGGGATTGACAACATGAACCTTGAACCTTTCCTCTATCAGATTGGTGAATTGAAACATAGAAGGCAATTCCTTGCTCACCAGCAATGTTCTTTGCGTCCAGTCCACGTCTTTCTTGAAGCCAAGTTGCTCCAACATCGTGCCATAATAGGGGAAATTGTAGAGGCAGGTAAAAGGACTCAGATGCTCGAAACCTTCCACCAGCAGGCCTTCCTTGTCCATGTCGGTAAAGCCCCAGGGGCCTCTCATCTCGGTGCGACCACGTAGTTTGCCCCATTCGGCAACAGTGTCAATAAGCGCACGAAGCACTTCTTTGTCTTCGATGAAATCCAGCCAACCGAAACGGACGAGATGCTGCTCATCGTCAGCCTTGTGGTTGATGATGGCGGCCACTCGACCCACGATTTCGTTGCCCCGATAGGCCAAGAAGCAATCGGCTTCACAGAAATCATAGGCACCATTCTTCTCAGGATTAAAGGTGTCATATTCATCGCCTTCCAAGGCAGGCACCCAGTTCTCACAGTTTTTGTAGAGTTTGAGGGGGAAAGTCACAAACTGTTTCAACTGCTTGTGACTCTCCACCTTTACGATTTGAATTGACATAGGCTAAAGTGTTGTGTTTGATTCGATATAGTCGAGCACCTCTCCCACCGTCGTGAATTTTGGGTTGCCGTCGAACTTAAAACCGAACTTGTTTTCTATAGCAAGACTCAGTAATAAAATGGTCAGCGAGTCGAGACCCACGTCGCGTACAAGTTGAGACTCCTCGTTAACCTTCGACAAATCCATCGAAGGCTTGATGAGCTTCAAGATTTCTTTCAATTCGGTTAAAACATCTTCTCTTTGCATAGCTTATATCATTGATTTCGTGAAACTTTCATAGCACCTGTACGTTTAAAGTCTTCTTTACGCACAGTCATTTTTCCAACTTGGTGCGTGCTTGGCAGCGTGGCGTTGACTTTGCCAACAAGTTCTTTGAAGTAGGCTTCAACTTCCTCCCAGGGCTCATTGCCAAACTCCTCCATACGCGGCAGGATCTCAATGGCTATCACCTGTCGGCCATCCAATTCGTCTTCCTTGACAAGGCAATCACGCAATTTGCTGTCCTTATAGAAAGGCTCTTCGATGCTCTCTGGACTGACATTCTCGCCATTGGAAAGGATGATGAGGTTCTTGATACGGCCAACGATGTACATATAGCCTTCTTCGTCGAAACGAACGAGGTCGCCAGTCTTCACCCAACCGTCTGGGGTCAGTGTCTCTGCGGTCTTTTCAGGGTCGCCGTAATAGCCGAGGAACACATTGTCGCCACGATACCACAACTCACCGTCGACCACCTTGGCTTCTTGTTCGGGATACAGCTTACCAACCGATGTAGGTTTGGCAATGACGTCGATGTTACCTGTGGTAAGGTTGGCACCCTCGGTCATACCATAGCCAGCAAACAAGCTGATACCCAGTTTGTCAAACTCACCAATGAGTTTCGGAGGTACATTGGCTGCACCAGAGATGATGAACTTCAAGTTTCCGCCAAGGAAAGGCGCACCATACATCTTGACGAGTCCCAGCAGGATTTCGCAGATGCCTGGAACGGCCACAAGACAAGTCGGCTTGATCATCGGGAACTTGGTAATAGTCTCCTTGGTGTTGGCGGCTGCATACCATGCACCACCTTCAAACAGCACCGACAAAGTACTTCTCACCAATCCGAACACATGGCTGAGCGGCAACACACAGGCATAGCGGTGGCAACCCAACTGATGTCCTGGAGCGTAAACACCGTTCAATGCACCACGCATCAAGGCTCTGTGAGGCAGAACGGCACCCTTGGGAGCGCCCGTCGTGCCACCCGTGAAGAAAATGGCAGCAGGATCATTCTTGTCGACCATAGCGACAGGTGCTGTATGGTCAGCACAATCCGCGATGGCAATCACCTTGCAAGGGGCTTCTTTCACGGCTTCCATAAAGTCTTTGCCTGCAGCGAGCACCTTAACGCCAAACTTCATGCAGCAGCCAACGATGGCCTGAGGTGGCAGTTGCGAAGGCAGATTGATGGCCACGAAGCCAGCCGAAGTAACAGCAAGAAACATTTCGACAGCCTCAACGGTCGTGTTGTCCAAAATAGCCACTTTGTCACCCTTTTGCAACCCCATATCATTGAGCAAAGCGCGCTTGCGAGCCACATTATCGCACACTTGACTATAAGTGAAAGTGTTGACTGTGTCGGAGAGACATGGCAAATCCGACCACTTCTGCTCAATCCAAGTCACAAATTCGGGAAGGGTGGGAATGTACTTCAACTGCGCGAGTTCATCAGCAGGAAGCATACTGGGAAAATAAGAATTGTCTTTCATAATAACGCTGTTTGTTGTTTTCTATTAATAGTGTAACTGTTCAAAATTATTTTATATTTGATTTACTTTCGACTATGACCATTAACCATGACCGCTTTCACAGGAATGTTGAGGTTTCTGCCCATAGTTGAAGTGGTCATAGTCACAAGTCATAGTCCCTTAGTCTCGCGTCTTTTTTGTAAACTATATTTGCTCATCTGCTTAATGAGAATTATTCAGATATAGGATAAGCCTCATACAGGATGTCGTGTAAAACCGTTCTGACATTCTGTTTCGCTAATTTATTGGGTTCAGTATTGGGATAAACACGGTTCGACAAGAAGATGAGGGCTGTTTGGTTTTCAGGGTCAACCCAGAAGAAAGTACCAGTAAAACCGGTATGCCCATAGCCTTTCAACGAGCCTTGTTTCGATGCTGTGAACGAGCCTTTTTTGTCGATGGGCAACTTGTCGAAACCGATGCCACGACGGTTTCCGTTGCTTGCTGCAAAAGGTGCTGTGGTGAAATAACGTACCGTTTCGGGTTTCAAGTAACGTACACCATTATAAACTCCCTCATCCATTAACATCTTTACGATCACTGCCAAGTCTTCAGCATTGGAGAACAGCCCTGCATGGCCAGCCACGCCACCAAACATAGCTGCAGCTTGGTCATGCACATCGCCCCAAATCAACTGTTTGCGGAACACGGTGTCATATTCAGTTGGGGCAATCTGCTCTCGCGTAAAATGGTTCAAAGGTTGATAGCAGATGTGCGAAAGGTTCATCGGATAATAGAACTTTTCATTCAGATAGTCCTCTATGTTTTGGTTCGTCAGCAGCTTCACAATCTTGGGCATGTAATAGAAGCCCATATCGCTGTAGAGGTATTTTTTCTTCCCCAAGGGAGTTTTTGAAACCGAGTCGAAAATGCGTTCCTCGTAGTCATTAATAAGGTAGAGGTTCTCCGCCACCCTAACCTTATGGTTTTCGTCAATCTTATCGCTGTAGAACTCAGCCATCGGCCCGCTTTCGTCCACCGTCACCTTATAGAACGGCACCCAAGACTTCAGCCCAGCCTGATGGGTCATAATGTCAATAAGTTTAAGTTTGCCATGCTCCTTCCCTTTCAGATAAGGGAAAAAATCAGCCAAAGTCTTGTTGAGGTCAATCAACCCATCGTCATACAACTTCATGACAGCCAATGTGGAAGCAAAAATTTTCGTGCATGACGCAATGTCGTAGAGATCATTAGGCTGCACTTGATGACCTCCACCGTACGTAAAATTTCCAAAACATTTGTCATACACTATCTTGCCATCTTTTATCGCCACTATTTGGCAGCCTGGATAGGCTCCATTTCTGACGCCAGCCTTGGCTACTGAATCCATCTTTCGGACATATTTATCACTCATTGTACCTTGAGGCAAATATGCAACCTGTTCATTCTGGTTAATTTGTTTGGGAGTTGCGGGGACTCCCATTTGGGGAAGGATTGGTTCTTTAGATTCACTATCCTGAGCCACAAGGCCATCGCCGCACTTGAATTTTGACACCGAAACGGGCAACTTGCCACGGGCTTCCAATTCACCCGACAGCAACCTAACGACGGCATCAACCGCAGGCACTTCATCCTGATAACCAACCACTAAACCCTTCACACTGTTGTTGATACGGAACATATCCAACGCATAGGGACAAGCGAACAAATTGAGAATCACATCATTTTGAGCAACAAGCCGGTTAAAGAACTTTACGGTCTCGTCCGTGATGCCATAGTTTTTGTTGGCAAACATATTGGTTTTCTCTATGCTGACCACCACCAAGTCATAGTTCTCCAATCGTTTCAACCAGTCAGCTGACTTGGAAGCAATCTCGTTTTTGCCCACCACAAACGAAGCTGTATTATAGCCACGAGCAACAAGTCCTTCATTCACATCATTCTTGACATTACCGATAGTGACCACAGCAATTTTCTTATTATTTGCCAATGGTATTACCTGATTATCATTGCGTAACAGGGTGACAGCCTCATCGTAAAGCTGTTGGCGAAGGTCTATGTACGACTTCTTTTTGAGGTCTGTCATCAAATTGGTTGTAGAAACGGCTTTATAATCATTGAGTCCTACACGATATTTGTAACGCAGTATTTTCTTACAGCTCTCCTCCAATCTCGCAGCAGCTTGGGGATCACGTTCAGCTGCCTCCTTTATGGTTTTGATGGCGAATGGCACATTGGTAGGAAGAATCAGCACATCATTGCCAGCCATGAAAGACACATACGGCACGCTGTCCTGACGGACTTTCTCCGAGACACCCTTCATATCCAAACCATCGGTGAAAATCAGCCCTTCGAAGCCCATCTGGTTCTTCAACAATTCAGTAACCACGCCGTATGACAATGAAGACGAAGTGTTTTTAACTTTCTCGATGGCAGGAAAATACAGGTGCCCCACCATCGCTCCGTTCACTCCATTGGAAATCATCTGACGGAAAGGTGCCAATTCTATGTCGCGAACCTCTTCCATTGTTCGGGTCACGGTGGGCAGGGTCAGATGCGAGTCGGTGGAAGTGTTGCCATGACCAGGGAAGTGTTTCATCGTGGTTATCAACCCTTTACTCTGCATACCGAGGGCATATGCCGTGGCTTTTTCGCCTACAGTTAATGGATCCTCACCAAAGCTGCGCATTCCGATGATAGGATTTGCCGCATTGGAGTTGACATCAGCGACTGGGGCAAAATTCACATGCACACCCATACGTTGGCATTGTTCCGCCACTTGCTGCCCCATTTCATAGATCAACATATCATCAGTTAAGGCACCCAAAGTCATTTGGTACGGATAAGCAAACGATTTCTTCACACGCATTGCCAAGCCCCATTCCGCATCAATGGAGACCATCAAAGGAGTTTGCGCCATTGCCTGCCATGCATTGGTCTGATTCACTTGATCCTCAGCATCGGCCCGGAAAAAACACACACCACCAATATTGTATTGTTTGATGTATTTGGCCACATTCTCTTCGAAAGGTTTGTCGGGGAGGTTGGCACGCATACAAATCAACTGAGCAACACGCTGCTCCATTGTAAGGCTGTTATACACCGAATCCACCCAGTGCGATTCCGCATCCTGAGCACAGAGCTGACCCATTGAAAAAACAATAGCCAGCAACCCAAAACAGATATTTTTCCTAGTTTTCATAATATAATAATTTCCAATTCAATAGAACATTTTTTTCAACCAATATCTTAACTCTTGCCAATCGTATGGCTTGCATATGATATTCTTGTTTTCGTCCAAAACAAAGACGGTAGGCGTTGATGTAATATGGTAATCCAGAAAGGCCTTGCTTTCCCAACGCAAGTCATCATAGAAATGATATCCTGGCAGCCGCATTTTTTCCACTGCTTTATTCACATCATCCTCGTTTTCTGCCAAGGCAAATGTAACTAATTCGAAATCAGATTTCAAATCAAGGTGTTTCCGGATCTGCACTAAAAAATCATGACAATACTCACAGTCCGTCGACCAAAAAACCACAATGAAATGTTTAGCTCTAGATTCGTAAAGACAATAATGCTTACCGTAGATGGTAACCCCATTGTAATCAGGGGCAATGGAGCCTACCCTCACCTTCTGAAATGGTTCCGTGATGGAGTCCAAACGAAGTCCTTCTTCCATAGAAATCTCACCTTCAGCAAGTTGAGGATAGTTCAAAAGGTAATCCGTCACTCGGTCACGGCCCATAGCAGAATAACCATTCAAAGCAAATTCCAAGATATACTCATACATCCGCATGTTGACTTTGGCTTTTTCAAGGGCAACACCCAGACCTGCAATCGAAAGGCTGTCAAAGCGTTGCTCATCACCATCAGTGAACGAGTAAAAGTAACTGACAAGCTTATCTGCCATCGCTTTTGACGAAATCAGTGCCGTATCGCTGAAATCCACACCATCCCAATAATCCGACATCGCGTTGTTTTGCGCCTTTACAGAAGACTCCGAAAACGCTATAACAACAAAAATCATTATGTGGATTATCTTTTTCATTTTCTAAAGATTAGATTATCATATTACAAGTTCAACTTCAACTGAATCGCCATGTTGAACGTCATACGGTGCAAAGGTGTAGTACCATAATCAGCGATGGCTTGTTTGTGCTGAGGTGTAGGATAACCCTTGTTCTTTTTCCAATTGTAAAGGGGGTACTGTTCTCCGTATTCCACCATCATCATATCCCTTGTAGTCTTGGCCAAAATGGAAGCCGCCGCAATGGATTGGTACTTGGCGTCGCCACCCACGATACATACATGTTTCACGTTCTTATATGGATTGAACCGATTGCCATCGATTAAAAGCAGTTCAGGTTGAATCTTCAGTTGATCCAAGGCTCTGTGCATCGCTAAAAACGAGGCATTTAGGATATTGATATCATCTATCTCTTGTGCCGTGACAATGCCGATTCCGTATGACAACGACTCATTCAACACCAGTTCGCGCAGCTGCATCCTTTTCTTCTCGGTAAGTTGTTTTGAGTCATTGAGTTCAGGATAGTTGGAATCACTTTTCAGGATCACGGCAGCCGCTACCACAGGTCCAGCCAAGCAGCCACGACCTGCTTCATCACAACCAGCTTCAATCATATCGGAATAATGCGTCAACAATGCCATAGACTACAGCAATTTAAAGTAATAATGATTGGCAAAGACCAAAAGAATAAAAAGAGTCAAGAACAGATTGGCCCAACCCGTGTTGCCAATGTAGGAGAAAGCATACGACACGAGGATGGATATTACAACAAAAACCAGCCCATTCATCAACACATTGCCTCCCAAGAACAAAAACAGCAGTGCAAAAGCCGCCATAATAACAGTCATCGAAATCTTAGTCCTTACTGCTATCGTTTTCTCAAAGTTGGCATTACCGCCTCCAAACAGGAGGAGGAGGGTACATACAACAAGCAGCAACAACAACCCGATATTCTTCAAGTTAAATCCTTCCACTGAAAACTTGATTGAAGCGAAATAGTCACGATAACTGTCCAGCAATGACCGAAAGTCACCGAACAAAAACACACCTACAAAATAGAGGAAGTAAACGAAAAGGAAGCCGAATATAGGTATCAGCTGGAGTCGTAAAGACCCTTTTTTGGCGATGGGCAAAGCAATAAAAACCCACAATAACAATATGATAGCTGGAGAATAGCACATAGAAGCCAAGGCAATAAAAGCACCAGACTTCAACAAGTTCAATTCAGGATTTGGAAGCTGATAGACTTCAAACAAATTACTGATTGTCAGCAAAATGAAAAAGACAGACAAAGCAAATGGATAGAAATTGGTCTGTGTTGGGGTAAGGCTCATCAGCAACACAAAGACAAATGCACCTATGGTACTCACTTTGCCTACAATTTGGTTGTTGACCATTATTGCATTGAAAAGCAATGTCTCAATCACCAATAAAACAAAGGCAAAAGCATGTTGTGCAATGGATGAGCCTCCGAGCAAGCTGTCCGTGAGGTTAAAGATTGGGGTGACGGGATTGCCCAAACCCATTGTCGCCCGTCCTGTAATGAATGAGGGAATCCATAGGGCGATGGCCATCATGGCAATCACCACATACTGAATTGCATAGCTCTGTCTGAAAAACTTAATCATTGCATTCTCATCAAGTCAAGTCCAATGTCATGGCGGTAGTTGCCGCCTTCGAAATGGATCTTCTCCATCTCGCGATAGGCGATGTCTCTTGCTTCTTCTATCGAATCACCATGGGCTGTCACCGCGATGACGCGTCCGCCCGCCGTGACAATATGCTTATCGTCATCAAATGCAGTACCTGCATGAAAGGCAACGACATCCTTCAAGTTGTCCAACCCGCTCATTATCATACCTTTCTTGTAGGCTTCCGGATAGCCTCCCGACACCATCATCACCGTGACAGCTGTCTTTTCGCTTTTGGCATAATGCACCTCGTCAAGACGTCCATCGGCACAAGCCATAAGCAGGTCGGCGAGGTCGCCCTCAATGCGGGTCATCACGGCCTCAGTCTCAGGGTCGCCCATACGGACGTTGTACTCGATGACGTACGGATTGCCGCCATTGTTCATCAAACCCAAGAAAATGAAACCTTTATAGTCGATGCCTTCGGCTTTCAAACCATTGAGAGTTGGCACCACGATGCGTTCCTCCACTCTGTTCAAGAACTCGGGCGTGCAGAAAGGAACTGGCGAAACGGCACCCATCCCGCCTGTGTTCAGGCCCTGGTCACCGTCGCCAATACGCTTGTAGTCTTTGGCTTCGGGTAACAAAACATAATGCTCGCCATCGGTTAGCACAAAGACAGACACCTCGATGCCTTTCAGGAATTCCTCAATGACCACAGTGGCCGATGCGGCACCGAACTTGCCGTCAAGCATCTGGCAGAGTTCATCTTTGGCTTCTTTCAAGTCGTTGATAATCAGCACGCCCTTGCCTGCCGCCAGACCGTCAGCCTTCAATACGTAAGGTGCTTCCACGCTTTCAAGAAACTTATAACCTTCGTCAAGGTTGTCTTTATTGACTTTGAAGCACTTTGCCGTGGGCACACCATACTTCTCCATAAAGTCCTTGGCATACGCCTTGCTGCCTTCCAGTTGAGCTCCTTGTTTGTCGGGTCCGATGATCTTCACCCCTTTCAGCTCGGCATCACCTTTGAAGAAATCGACGATGCCATCCACCAAAGGCTGCTCGGGACCTACCACAACAAGGTTGATCTCTTGCTTTAAGCAGAAATCTTTTATAGCCTTAAAATCTGATGGTTTTATATTCACATTGACACCCACTTCAGCCGTACCGGCATTGCCTGGTGCAATGAAGACATGCGCTCCTTCGCTCTGCGCCAGCTTCCATGCCAAGGCATGTTCGCGACCTCCTGAGCCGAGCACCAATATGTTCTTTCTCACTGCGGTGATATGTTGTCCCTGAACGGCCTTCCAATCCAAGGTCTCCTTTTGGACTTCACCAGGATACATTACTATTTTTTCCATGTTGTTTTTTACTATGACTAGTGACAAAGAATGACCATTTTTATGTAGTCATAAGCATTGTCTGTTATTATTAACCGTTTGAATTATCTGGTCGGATTGTTTGAATCAACCCTGTTACTCTTTTTTCAATTGATTGTACTTTATCTATCGCTTTTTCAAAATCATCCTTTTTCACATATCCTAACCTAACAGCTATTTCCAATTGGGTTTCAACTTCATAAGATGATCCTAATGAGAACTCCAAGAAATGAGCAAATTCATTCACTGATTTTCTAGAACATCCTTCTGTAATATTTGAAGGAATTGACACCGCAGCTCTTTGCATTTGGTCGCACAACGCATAAGTTTCCTTTTTAGGAAAGTTTTCAGTTATTCTATAAATATCAACTGAAAAATCCACACCATCGACCAAAACGTCATAATTTCTAAAGTTTCTCATACTACTTGATATTTACGATTATTACTAGTTTACCATAAAAATTAAAGCTCTTTATTCTTGGTTGATGCGGTCATTGTCATAGTCACAAATCATTGTCAAGAGACCGCATCAAACAATTCCAAATGTCATCGGCAGCCTTGTCCCAAGAGAAATCTTTGGCGCGTTCCCTGCCCTTCTCAATAAGCGACTCGCGTACGTTCTCATCAAGCATTTCCGTCATGCCTTCGGCAATGGAGGCTTCACTGAAGGGGTCCACAAGCAAAGCCGCATCATCCGCCACTTCGGGCATAGAAGTCACATTGGAGGTGATGACAGGTGTTTCGCACCTGAACGCTTCCAAAATCGGGATGCCAAAGCCCTCAAAATACGACACATACACCGATGCCAATGCCGATGCCGTCACCAAATGCAAGTCCTCGGCACTCAAGCGTCCGGCAAAGACAACCTCGTCCTTGAACCGCATAGAGCTGTAAGCCTGCTCGATAGGTTCCGACCACCAACGCTTCTCCCCTACAATCAGCAACTTGACGTTAGAGGAGGTTTGGCTCTTGAACAAGTCGAAGGCGGTGAACAATCGTGCCAAGTTCTTGCGTGGATGCAACGAGCCAACGAACATAAAATAAGGATTCCCGTTGGTATAATGGGCTCGAATTCTTTCCTTCTCCTCTTCAGAAATCGGTGCAAACTTCTCATTCACGCCGTTATAGGCTACGTCAATTTTCTCAGGTTCGATTCCATAGCAGTCTACGATGTCCTGTTTCGAGAACTCCGACACCGTCACGATTCGTTTGGCCTTACGCGCAAAACGAGGGAAGAAAGTCTTGTAGTGCCAGAGATGTATTTTCGGCATATCCTTCGGAAAATGCTCGAAGTTAAGGTCATGGAACTGTGTCACTTGAGGTACATCCGAGCGAAGACTCAAGTAGCCATCGGGTGAGAAGAACAAGTCAGGCTTGATCTTCTTCAAGGCATTGGTCACCGAAAACTCGAAGAACCAAATGAACAGGAAGGGATGCCGGGCCTGTGGGAACAGCACTATAGGTTTCACATTGTCGCCGAAGACAAACATTGGGTCGGGCTCACGGTCGAAAAGGAAATAGAACTCCACCTCGGGATGGTCTTTTACCATACGACGCAAGGTTTCATAAGCCACCCATCCGATGCCTTCCAACTTGTTTTTCAGCAACAAGCGCGTATTGACTGCAATTTTCATTGTACTGTTTTGACACTCGTTTTCATGCAGTCATCACACTGCAATTTTGTTCGCAAAGATACAAATTTTACCCACATCAAAACCTTATGGACAAGAATTGATTAGGATTTTTATTACTTTTGCTCCGTAATAATCCTTAACGCAATGAGAAAAACTATTCTTCTTCCTATTTGGTTACTGCTTTGTGCCATAGTTTATGCACAACCGAATATCAGCGACTTGACCTTCCCAAAATCATCACCTCTCTTTGGTTTATACGAGCTATCCTTCCAGTTGGGAAACTATTCAAACCCTTACGATCCTGACATCATAGACGTTTATGCCATATTTGAGGGACCAGACGGCAAGTCGTTTAAAGTCAACGGGTTCTACTATGAAGGGTATCGTCTTTATCTCCACTATGGCTATGAGAAGGCAGAGGCCATCGATAAAGACAAAGGTTGGAGAGTGCGATTCACTCCCAATCAAGTGGGGACATGGCATTTCACACTTCATGCCATCGACAAGAAAGGCTATACCAACCTTAGTTCATACGGGGCCATGGATTTCGTCTTCAACTGCGACACTGTCAAAACGGCATCTGGGTTCATCACAAAAGCCAACAGCAAATACTTGAAGCGTGAAGTGGTCATCGATGGGCAAAAAACAAGCCGTTCCTTCTTCCCTATCGGCCCCAACCTCCCTTATTATAATTGCAAATCCTATTATGACTTCTCAACGCCATTGGGCATTTACGAGTATGAGCGTCGCATCGATTCGTTGTCAGGCAACGCCAATTATTTCCGTCTTTTCATCAACAGGCCACAGGCATTGTCGCTCTACGGTGCTGAGTTCACGCAAATGGTGGATGGTAAGCCCGTCGTGTATTTCGACAACCGAATCAACCAAAAGGACGCTGCCGAATTGGACCATATCATCAATTACGCTGCGCTGAATGGTCTCAGCGTCATACCTTGCATCTTCACTTACCCAGATTTAAAAAACAATCCCGAATACGACAACAATTTGGACAAGCACCCTGACGATTGGCGCTGCAACCCATTCCACACTCAACTTGGACTTAAGTCAAACGAAGATTTCTTCACTGACAATGAGTCGATACGCATTACACGCAACCTCATCAGGTATGTCGTTGCCCGCTGGGGCTACGCCACAAACATCATATCATGGGAGTTTTGGAATGAGGTTCGCAACATGGTCTATGACCGAAAAGAAGTCGAACGGTTTTGCGCTAAACTTATGTCATGGCACAACGAGATGACAGAATTGATTCGTTCGAACGATCCATTCCATCATCTTATCTCCACCTCACTGGGAGGTAGCGCTGACCCAAATGAATACATCTACAAGCGTATGTTCAACAACTTAGACTTCGTTATGCACCATCAATATTTCAATGTACAAGAGGCTAAATCGAAACAACAACCCTCTTATTACATTTACCTCATAAGTCAGTCCACCAACAAGTTGTATCCATCAAAGCCATTCTTTATCGCAGAATATGGTTTTGGGGACCTGACACCTGCCAATTACGCCATCAAGGACCCTTTCAGCATCGATCTCCACAACACGCTATGGTCGACCTTGTTCTCCGGTATGATGGGTCCCGCCTCTTTTTGGGAGCGGCACGCCTTAGACTATTGCGGCACTCACGGCAGGTTTAAGCCCCTGCTGACTTTCTGCCAAAATCTTCCTGTCCTGTCAGATTCCTTCAAGGCACAAACCACTGGAACGCTTGGAAAAGACAAAACATCGGTGGTTTTCCCAAATCATCTCGAAACTTATTACATAATTAATGAAACTCAAGACACACTTTATGGCTGGAGCCAGGACACAGCATTCTGCTACCAATCACTGAGAAGGCTCACCGATATAGTCACCGAAAAAAAACATTTCTCGGATGACAGCCCCGTTGACAAGGCGGGATATGTTTACACTTTTAATCCCGACAAAAGGCCACGACCCAGTTCGAAAAGCAACACCATCACATTACCCATTGAAAAACAGCCAATTGGAACACAATACCTTGTGAAATGGTATGACTCTGAAACTGGATTGGAACTGGTTTCGGAAAGAGCCACAGCGACGGTGGGCAAGCAACAGACCCTCTCGTTCGAGTTTCCTTCGTCAATTAGGGACTTGAAAAAACGTCGTATTAACAACAGTTTTGGCGATGCTGTGTTTGCGCTTTACCGCCTTTCTTCGAGTGCCACAAAAAATGGTGGTGCCATTCAAGTCAGCACCACCAATGGTAAAAAGACAAATAAAACCATTAAGCTGAAACGTCAATAACGATAGATGTCCGACTTGTATGGTCCCTCGACGGGAACGCCGATGTAGTCGGCCTGCTTCTGCGTGAGCTTGGTGAGCTTCACGCCAATCTTTTCAAGATGCAGACGGGCCACTTCCTCGTCCAAGTACTTGGGCAGGCAGTAAACGCCGACCTTATATTGGCCGCGCTTCTCCCAAAGGTCCATCTGCGCCAAGGTCTGGTTGGTGAACGAGTTGCTCATCACGAAGCTGGCGTGACCCGTGGCGCAACCCAGGTTGACCAAACGGCCTGATGCCAACAGGAAAATGCAGCGCCCGTCGTCGAAGACGTACTTGTCGACCTGCGGCTTGATGTTGATTTTCTCCTTCAGGTGTTCGGTCTTTTCGAGGCGGTCCACTTGGATTTCGTTATCGAAATGACCGATGTTGCAAACGATGGCCTGGTCTTTCATTTGGAGGAGGTGTTCCAGCGTGATAACGTCGCAGTTACCCGTGGTGGTGACGAAGATATTGCCCTCTTTGACGGCCTCTTCCATCGTCGTGACCTCAAAGCCTTCCATAGCGGCTTGCAGGGCGCAGATGGGGTCGATTTCGGTGACCAAAACGCGGGCACCGTAGCTCTTCATTGAGTGTGAGCAACCCTTGCCCACTTCGCCGTAACCGCACACGACGACCACCTTGCCGGCAATCATCACGTCGGTGGCACGCTTGATGCCATCGGCCAACGACTCGCGACAGCCATAGAGGTTGTCAAACTTCGACTTGGTCACCGAGTCGTTCACGTTGATGGCAGGCACCAACAGTTCGCCGCGTTCATGCATCTGATACAGACGATGCACACCCGTAGTGGTCTCTTCGGAAACGCCTTTCCAGCCCGCCACGACCGTATGCCAGAACGTGGGATTTTCCTCGTAGGTCGCCTTGATAACGCTCATCAACGCTCTCTCTTCCTCGCTTCCTGTGGGTGCGTCAAGGAGTTTGGGGTCGTTTTCGCAGGCATAGCCCTTGTGAATCAGCAAAGTGGCATCGCCGCCATCATCCACGATGAGGTCTGGGCCTGTACCATCGGGGAAGGTGATAGCGCGTTTGGTACACCACCAATAATCCTCTAAAGTTTCACCTTTCCAAGCGAAAACGGCAGTGCCCGTTTCGGCGATGGCCGCAGCAGCATGGTCTTGCGTGGAATAGATATTGCATGAGCACCAGCGCACCGTGGCACCCAATTTCACCAAAGTCTCGATGAGGCAGGCCGTTTGGATCGTCATATGGAGCGAGCCCATAATTTTCGCACCTTTCAGCGGCTTCGTGTCGCCGTATTTTTTGCGCAGCGACATCAGGCCGGGCATTTCGTGCTCCGATACTTCAATTTCTTTGCGTCCCCAAGCAGCCAGGTTCATATCGGCCACCAAATAAGGGAGCTTGTTATCTAAAAGTCTGTTATCCATTGATTTAAAAATTTATTTTCGTTTAACTATGAAATGGCAAAGATAAACAAATTCCCCTTACATCAACACAAAAAGCGGAGAAATTCTCCGCTCGAATTTTAACACGAATTGGACACGAAATCGGAGATTTCGACAAAGTCAATTGCCAAAAATCCAATTTCTGAATATTTTATTATAAATTCCTGATAATTCGTGTTTTAAACTCAATCTGGCAAACGATACAAAGTCAGTTTGTCATCCAAAGCGCATTGAATCAGGCCGTAATGTTTGGCGTAATAGATTTCAGTCGGGAAATTTTTCGTTTGCGGATAAGCAGCGTCCTTGAGTTTGAGGTGCATCACACCTTGATATTCCACATCGTACACATCGTATTTGTCGAGGTATTCAGCCATAAATTCCATCTCGCTTTCACTGTTGTACTCGTAGCAACACCTCGGATAAAACTTATTGCCATCGATGCGCATAGTGTAATGTGCCGGGCCGAAATCCATCCTGAAATCGTCAGTGCCTTCCGGCTCGTCCTCAAGATGGTCTGCGGTCAAGCTAACGCTCATATTCAACGTGGAAAAAGAGGAGAAGCCGCTTTGGTAAATATGCTCAAATTCATAGTCTTTCACATATATACCCATAAAATAGCTTTCCTGTTCCGACATATATTGGTCAATATCCGCAAATAAAAACGACTGAGAAACGCCGTTGTCGTCGCGCATGGTGAACTTGAGGTGGGCTGTGTCGGCAAACCACGCGCGGTTGGAATCTTGCACATAGTATGATTGGGTTGGCTTCGTGCATGAGACCGTCACAAAGGCCAAAGCCAAGATAATCAAAAATTTAGTCTTCATAAAGCATGTATTTTTCACCGTTAGACATCACAATTCCCACAAAACCGTTTTCATAGTTGTAGAAAATGGTTTCGGCATGTATCAATTCGTCATCATAATTATAATAGTCTGTTTTCAACTTGAAGACATCCTTGTAATAACGACCATTAACTTCCAATGAATCAATAATTTCGCAATCAGAATGGTCGTCACCGACAAAAGGAACTTTTGCACTGCCGACAGCAAAGAGGTCAGCCTTTTTATACCAAGGCTGCATTTCCTCTTCATTCAGCATGTAAGCATTTGATAAAGAAATGCTCAGGTCAAAAACCGGATACTTGGGTTTACAAGTAGTCATGTCCACTTCGTACTCATAATAATAGTCAGGAGCAGGCTCGAAACGAGTTGGCACGGTGCCGTAGCCCTCGCTTGAAGTTTTGTGTCGATGGCGTTCCACCTCAAAGTCGATGATGACCTTACTTGTTTCGTGCTGCATACGGAACACGTCGCCGTTTTGGTAAGGAACGGTGGCCAAATACTGTTCGGGGATGCACCCCAAATCAATATAGGAGGGCTTTTTGCGTGGGCAGGCCGTGAGCAGCAGCAACATCACCCCGAAAACTGCAGGAGTCGCCATTTTTCTGAAAAATTGTTTCTTCGTTTGCATAATTGATAACGTTTAAAACTTTCGGTTGCAAAAATATGGCAAATTCCAGCACAAAAAGCAAGTTTTGGGGGCATTACAAACTTCTGTAAAACCTGAATTTTGATTTTCAGCACATTACGGTTTTTGATTACAACATATCTTTTACATCAAAAAGTGGATGTTTCCAAAAATTATGTATTTTTGCGCAAACATTAAACAATCATTCAAAATGAATCAGCCTTACAACATCAACATCAACCCCAACAAAAAGAAAATTGGGCGTTACATCTTATGGGGTGTCGTGGCATTGTTTGCCATCTTGGTATTTTTCTCCTCGTTCTACACCATCCGCTCGACGGAGCGCGGGGTGCTCGCCACCTTCGGCAAGATGAGTGACGAGGTCATTGGGGACGGCCTTCACATGAAGATCCCATTCATCCAAACCATCAAACGCGTGAACGTGCAGCAGAAGAAGTTTGACGGCAAGGAAAACAGCTACACCCGCGATGTGCAGACTTCGGAGGTGGAATACACCATCAACTACGACCTCGTGCGCGAAAACGTCAGCAAGCTGATGAAGAATGTCGGCGACGACTACCACAACCGCATCGTGGTGCCCTTCATCCGCTCGGCAATGAAACAAAGCTTTGGTAATTTTGCGGCGACAGAAATCGTTGAAAACCGTGACGCTGTACGACGCGAAATCGAGATTTCTCTCCGTGAGGTTCTTGACAGCAACTATTTCATGAATATTCAATTCCAAATCACAAACATCGACTTCGACGACGACTTCGAGACCGCCATCAAGGAAAAACAAGTGGCTGAACAGAATGCCTTGAAGGCCAAAAACGTCACCATCCAGGTGGAGGAACAGGCCAAGCAGACCAAGATCAAGGCACAAGCTGAAGCCGAGGCCATGAGCATCAAGGCGGCTGCATTGGAGAGTAACCCCAAGCTGGTGAACTACGAGGCTGTGCAGAAGTGGGACGGCAAAATGCCCCAATATATGTTGGGTAACTCCGTGCCTTTCATTGATTTGAAGTAAGATTACAGAACTGCGAGATTGCGAATCCTTGTTGGACTATGACCATGACTGCTTTTAAGTAGATGAGCAAAATTAGTTTACATATTGGACACGAGACTACGGGACTGCGAGACTACGAGTCATTTGTTTGTCCCGAAGTCTCGAAGTCTCGTGTCCCGAAGTCAAAAGATATTGCAGTTTAATTTTGAATAGATACTTAACATAAACCTTTCATCCTCATGAAAAAACCATCCTTACTACTCTTTCTCGCCCTCGTTTTGGGTGCTTTCCAATGGGCTTTTGCAGCTCCCCTAAAGAACATCCCCGTTCGCCTTACCCAACCTGATGGCGAGGTCATCGAATGCTTTGCCTCGGGCGATGAATTCTACAACTACGTGCACGATGCCAACGGCTTCACCTTCGCGAAAGACGCAGACGGCTACTATTGCTATGCCATCCATAACAGTCAAGGCGAAGTGGTGGCTTCCCCTTATCGCGTCAACAGTGTCGACCCTGCTGAGGTCGGACTTCAGCCCTACGTGAAGATTTCCGAAAAGGAATATCTGCAACGTCGCCATGAGCGCGAGCAGCACATCAAGCCCCTCAATCGGCCCAAGAACCGCGAGCTGAACCATGGCGTTTACAACAACTTGGTCGTCTTCATCCGCTTTGCGGGCGACACCTATCATACCACGCCTTTCTCGACCGTTGATTCGATGTTCAATGCCTCCAACTATGAGTCCATCTCGCTGCACAATTACTTCCACCACGCCTCTTATAACCAACTCGACCTCCGCTCCTATTGCTATCCCATTCCTGACGGCGAGACCATTCTCTCCTACGAGGACATCTACCCGAAAGAATACTATATGCCTTTCGACCCTATGACCAATCCTTTGGGTTATCAGGATGGTGAGACTGCCGAACGCGAGTTCTCCCTATTAGAGCGCGCCATCTATTACGTGGCCGACCAAGTGCCCGACACTCTCGACCTCGACTACAACGACGATGGTTTGGTCGACAATGTGGTGTTTGTCATCAAGGGGCAACCAGGCGAATGGGCCTCTTTGCTCTGGCCCCACCGTTGGTGCATCTACGACCGCTATGTGCCGCTCCATGACCTGCAAGTCTACGACTTCAACCTGCAACTTGAAATCGGAGGCTATTTCAACGTCAGCACGCTGTGCCACGAGATGAACCACTCTTTGGGCGCGCCCGACCTGTACCACTACTCCGGTGGCATCGACCCCGTTGGCAGCTGGGACCTGATGTGCGGCACGGCCGAGCCACCGCAACAAATTGGAATGTATATGAAATACAAATACGGCAACTGGGTGGACGACATTCCCATCATCGATGCCTATGGCACATACGAATTGGAAGCTGACTCCTGGGAGGGCAATCACCGCAATGCCTGTATGATTCAGCTTAACAACGACCAGTACCTCTGCCTTGAATATCGTAACAACCGCGACCTGTTTGACTCGCATGTGCCCGACGGCGGACTGCTCATCTACCGCATTGACACGCGTTTTGACGGCAACGCAGGATGGAACGGCACCGACCAATTCGATGAAGTCTACCTCTTCCGCCCTGACGGCAATGCATACGATGCAGGCAATCTCAATCAAGCCAACTTCTGCGCCGAACGCGAAAGGACGGAGTTCAACCAGCTCACCAATCCTGGCATCTTCCTCACCAACGGACAGCCCATCGATTGGCAAGGCTCCATCCATAACATCAGTACAAGAGGCGACCGTATGAGTTTCACCTACGGTCCGCTGAACCACTTGCCCGCACCGACCAACTTCACCGCCAATGTCAACAGCCTGTCGCATCAGGTGGAACTATCGTGGGATGCTATGCCCAATGTGGATGGCTACAATGTCTATCGTGACGGCTATGAAGTGGCCACCCAACTCACAGACACCCATTTTGTGCAACCCTACACCGAGACCGACGATGGCTACCACACCTATTACTTGGCTTCCTATCATGGAGACACCTTGTCGGACTATGCCGAGCATTGGGTCATCTTAGGCAACTATGAAACCATCGACCTCTCCCTGACTTCCGAATCGCCCTATGGCACGAAAGGCGGCGAACTGGAAGTGAGTTTCGATCATCCACTGATGTCCACACAATATTTTACCATTTACGAAGGTGGCTTGAAAGAGGCTGAGATATACGTACCCGCCAACACAGAAATCACTTTCAACTGGAATGCCGGTTTTGACCCCGAAAGCGAAGGCATCCACCTCATGGCCAAACATTTCAACGAAAACGGTGAAGGTACCATCTTTGACCTCGACCGGCCCCAAGCTGGTGTGGTATCCACCTATACCGTGGCCGACATCGGTTTAGGCTTAATAGCACCACAACATCTAACCGCCGTTTCCGATGGTCAGAACATCCAACTCAGCTGGACCGTTCCCACCGAGAACCATAGCTTCGACATCTACCGTGGCGACAGAAAGATTGCCACACAAGAAGGCTATGGCTACCTTGACGACAAAATCCTACGTTCAGGTACCTACCATTACCACGTGGAGACCCTTCTTAATGGCATTTCAACATGGAATCCTGACCAAAGTGTGCATGCCAACGTGATGAACTACTACTGTGAACCACCCCAGAACCTTGAAGGCTCATACGACAACGGTCATGTGGAACTCAACTGGGAAGCCCCTGAATTCGTCGGACAAGGTCTGCTCGCATACGACAACAACAAATTCATCGACAATATCGGATCGAGCAACTACAAATGGGGTATCAAGATTGAGCCCGAATGCCTTTCTCATTTTGAAGGCCATCCGCTCACGCATATTGAGATGTTTGACTGTTCTTCGGGCCACTACACCTTTACCATCTACAACGGCGAGATAGTCAACAATGCAAACACCCTTTATGAACAGGGACGCGATATGGAAGGCAGCCGAGAATTTGTCCGCTTTGCTTTGGACGAGCCTGTCACATTCAATCCCACGCTTCCCTTATGGATTTGCGTAGCCACCTCAAGCGGCACCCAGAAGCCCATCCCCTGCTGTGAATATGTCGGCGAGGGCAACAGCTGTCTGATCAAGCAAGGCGCATTTTGGAAGCCTGTCACAGAATTTAACCAATATGTGTCGTGGATGTTGCGCGGCTACACCAGTCCCATCGATGGCGGAAGCGATTTCACCTATAACGTCTATTGGGGTCCTGAGGAAGGCGGTGAGGAATTGTTGGAGCTAGGATACGAGAACATCACGGCCACACAAGCCAGCTACAACACCACCGAAAACCAACGATACAACGTCACTGCCCTTTGGAATGGACGTGAGACCGAGCTCTCCAACACCATCTATCTGGGACCCAGCGTCGGCATAGAGGAAACCAAGGCCCAAGGCGATGCCCTCACGGTCTATCCCAACCCCGTCAGCGACCAGCTCACCTTGCAAGGCGAAGGCATACAACATGTGCGTCTCGTCACTGTCACGGGTGCTTGCGTTTACGAGAGCGCGGTGAAGCACAACGAGATGGTGATTGACATGGCAAGATTGCCTCAGGGATTGTATTTCTTGAATATCCTGACCAAGGAGGGAATGAGTGTTAAGAAAGTGGTGAAGGAATAAGGCTTCAGTGCCTTGTCATCCTTCTCTGTGTTCTATCTCTAACCGAACAGACCCGAACCCTGCCGAAATTTTTCGGATTCTTCGGATCAGTTCGGTTAGAGTTTTTTTGTGCCTTTTAGCAACTATGTCATGCCCTCGCTGGCATGTGCGGTGGAAGCGATCCAAATATTTCCTAATTTAAGTGAAGGCCCGTCCTCCTTGACGGCAATCCCAAATAGAAGCGATGAACACACCATCATCCTCCACAAAATAGTACACTTTATAGGTTAGGACCACCACATAACGGTACGGTCGGATATGAAGAAAATCCTCATCCTCCATTCCTAGAAAGGGCATATTTTCGAGCAGGTGACACTATGGATGATTTTCGAAATCCTGCGTTTGGCCACTTTCTCGCTCGCAAATTCACAATAGAATTGGTATATGGCATCAAGTTCGTTGGATGCCCTTCTCAGCCAATGGATTTCATACGCCATAGTGCTCACAAATGGATGAATGGCTTACATAGTGTCCGTTTTGGTAGTCAGCTTCCGCCTCACGAAGCGCGGACTCCATCTGCTCGTGGGTATAGGCACAAGGCAAGGGCATTCCACTTAGAATGGCCACCGCTTCGGCAAGAAGCTCTTCGCTCTCTGTCTGTGAAACAAGCAACGAAGCCCTTTGGCGCAATGCCAAAAGCGCATCAAAATTCCTTGAATGAGTCTTTTCTTGGGTAGTTTCCATTGGTAGCGTTTATAATTGCAAAATTACAACTTTTCCACAAACCCGCAAGGGGATGAAGAAAATTCTACTACAACGAATTCTCATTAGTTGGTTGTTTTACACGAATTGCCGTTAATGTACCACGAATTGTCATTAATTGTTTTTTGGGGTATTGTATCAGGGTTGGGGTCGGAACAGCAGCCATGTCACACCTGTCGTTTTTTCTTTCTCTAACCGAAAAGACCCGAACTTTGCCCAAACCTTTCGGATGATTCGGATGGGTTCGGTTAGAGATTGTTCTTAGGCATTTCTTTCACTAACCGAAAAGACCCGAACTTTGCCCAAACCCTTCGGATGATTCGGATGGGTTCGGTTAGAGATTGTTCTTTGGCAATTCTTTCTCTAACCGAAATGAACCGAACCGTGCCCAAACCTTTCGGATGATTCGGATGGGTTCGGTTAGAGATTGTTCTTAGGCA
>CAMJHP010000014.1 GCA_946405575.1 uncultured Bacteroidales bacterium
GCACCGCATCCCTGAAGTCTACAGACTTCGGACACACTGGTTGAAACACTACCCTCAGTTGGGATCGAGAATTATGTTTTGATGACCCAATATGATTTTCCATTCCAGTCGGGGAGCACTGGAAACTGGATTATTGGAATTTCAATTCCATTTTAATTTTTATTAGAACTAAATGTGTGTAATATGAAGAACATCATGAAACCATTTACTGTTACGCTTTTTGCAGCGGTCATATTGTGCATTGCGAGTTGTACAAAACAAGATGATAATTATCCTTTCCCTTCAGGAGGTGACTCAAATGGTGGAGAAACACCAGAAGTATCAGCCTCGATTCCTCGGTTGATTAGAGAGCATGTTAAGGTTACGGCATCCTATTATGATTATAAGATTACTGCTTCGCTGACATCCACCTTGGAAGAGGCACTTCCCGACCGATCAATTAAGTATGGTGTGGAGTATGGCTATCTTCGGGAAGATGAAGCTGACGACGTTCTTGATAACAAATTGTATCTTTCAAAATATGGCAACACTTATTCCGATGAGTTCCTGATTTTCTATTATGCCAACAAGTATGAATGGCCTTTTTCAACAAGTTGTACTTTCTTTTATGACACTTATGCGTATTATCAGAACCTATTTCAAAGTGGAGAAGTACTGACAGGTGATGATTTGGATAGTTATAATGAATGTTGTGCAATTCTTGAAGATGGTGAACAGAAAGCCGCAAGGGCTTTTACGGGAAGGTTCTTTGTTGAAGTGGATGGTGTGAAGTACAACTACAAATACATGTATTTTGACTTTTGGCCTAATCTTCACTTGGATATAGATAACTAATACTATTCGTAAAACAAGTTATTCAAACTAATGTAATTGAAATCAACACAAAATCTATTTGGATATGAAAGCGTTATCAAAACCATCATTTATGATGCTGCTTGCGGTTGCGATGACTTGCATTGTGAGTTGCACCAAACCCAACAACAACAATTCAAACGGCAATCCAGACAATGATGTCATTGTGACCACCTACACGCCTTCCGATGTTACGGCTTCGACTGCCGTTTCTGGATGCTCTGTTCAGGTGAGACAAGGCTTGTCTTTGACAAAGATTGGCATTTGCTGGAGCACTTCGTCCAATCCGACTGTACAAGACAGCCAATTATCTTCGGAGGCATGGAACGAGCCTTTCGTCAAGACATTGACAGGGCTTTCGCCCAACACAGTCTACCATATGCGGGCATATGCTTTGCGTGGCTTGGAGTATTACTATGGTGTGGACAAGTCCTTTACCACACTTACTGAAGGCGGTGGTAACAACGGAGGTGGTGGAGGAGGTGGAGGAAATGGAGGGAACACCCCTGTGTTGCCAACAGTGACCACACTTCAAATGACAGATATCACCCAAACTTCTGCAGTCGCTGGGGGATATGTAACCGAGAATGGTGGTGCTACCGTGCTTGAGCGAGGCGTTTGTTGGAGTACTTTATCTGACCCAACTACTTCCGATAGCCATATCAGTAATGGATCTGGAATAGGAAACTACACAATGACAATTAGCGGTCTAATGCCTTGCATGACTTATCATGTGAGAGCGTACGCTATAAACAGTGCTGGAATAGGCTATGGAAGCGATGTGAGTTTCACCACGCTTCCAGGTGGAGGCGGTTTCGTGACCCCAGAAGCACCAACAGGTGCCATCAGAGGATTGTTTTCAGTGAGTGCGACAAAACAAGTTTGGTTCTCAAAAGGCAATTTACAATATATAGGTAGTGCTAGTACATCATATTGGAAGTTTGCAGACCATCAATGGAGTTATCTTGGCGATAATGGTCAGGGTAGTTATGAAGAAAAAGTGGATAGAGATTTTTTTGGCTGGGGAACAAGTGGTTATAATCATGGCGCTGTTTGTTATCAACCATGGTGCGTTGAACGTAATCCTGAGAATTATTATGCTTATGGTGGTGCAACATATAATTTGTACGATATGAACGGACAAGCCGATTGGGGCTACAATGCCATCTCAAACGGAGGGAACACAACGCACATGTGGCGTACATTGACTGCAGAAGAATGGGATTATTTACTGCATTATCGTTACACACCTTCTGGAATACGTTATGCAAGAGCAAAAGTGAATGGGAAAAATGGTGTTATAATGTTGCCAGATAACTGGAGTGACAATATTTATCATTTGAATTATCCCAATGGAGAAGATAATGGTGATGATTTCTATGAAAAGAATATAATCTCAGCTTCTATCTGGTCAAATAAGTTAGAAGCAAATGGAGCCGTATTTCTGCCTGCAGCAGGAAACCGGGTTAGAATTGGAGTATATTCAGCAGATAGATATGGTCTTTATTGGTCATCATCTTGTCGTGATGAAGGGAATGCTTGTGGAGTTTCTTTTGATCGTTGTTATGGAATAAGTGTTCAACTCCCTGCCAAATATGATAATAGAGGTTTAGGATTTTCTGTTCGTCTTGTTCAAGACTATCAGTAACCGAAATGAAAATATGAATTCTTATCTGGTAGAAAACAAAGTATGTCAATCTCTACATCACTGTAATCATAATAAGTAAATGAGCAAATTTATAATGTGTGATGAATAAACTAAAGTTTCACTTGATTGCGAAAATATCTACAACATAAAATTTAAGGAGAATTGAAAAATGAAAAGTTTTAAGTATTTAATCATGCTGGTTTGCATGGCATTCGTTTCGAGTTGTGATAACGGTTATTATACGAAGGAAGGTAAAACAGAAAATTCCTCATCTTCAAGCACCACCACGAGTTCAACGCCAACACCAAAACCGACACCTACTCCCCAGCCCCAACCGCAACCTCGACCTGTGCAGGTTTGGAAACCGTGCCCATATTGCCAAGGATCAGGGAAATGCCATGTTTGTTTGGGAGATGGTCATCCGTTGACAAATCCGACTGGAACTTGTATCGTCTGCAACGGAAGAGGGATATGCTCACATTGTGCAGGCCATGGTGGACAAAATGTGATAGAGTATCATTAATAATCTACATCCTATTTATAATGAAACGGCGGAACTTCAAAAACTTCGCCGTTTGTTGAATTAGAAACCGTTTATTACTGAATTTCCAACGACTTTCCCAATCCAAAACATTTATTTCCCAATTCCCTTCTTTATCTCAAAAAGAATTCCGACCTTTGCAGCCGCAAAAATCGAAGTGAGTTTATTATTTAAAGAATTATAAATCAAACTTTTATGAAAAAATTTAACGACATAATGAAGGAAATTGGCCAGGCTTTGGTCGGCAAAAAGTTCTGGGTCGAGCTGCTGATCATGACTTTTGGCATGTTTATGACCGGTGTTTGCGTCTATTATTTCCTTGTTCCCAGTAAGCTGATTGTGGGTTCCATTTCGGGTCTCTCCATCGTATTGACCAACATTTTCAACGGTATGGGCATCAACATTGGCCTTCCTACGATGATTACCGTCATCAACGCTATCTTGTTGGTTCTTGCCTATATCCTCGTTGGCAAAGAATTTGGACTTAAAACGGTTTATTGCGCCTTGATTCTCGGTCCTATGACCAAGTTCTGTGAATGGCTTTATCCCTGGCAAAACTTCGCCACCCCCAATGATTACCTTGTGAATATGGGTGTCGCTCCCGACCAAGCCTTCTCTGTGATGGGCAATCCTTGGTTTGACCTGCTTTGCTGTGTGATTATCCTCAGTGCGGCACAAACACTGATGTTCTCCATCAACGCGTCTACGGGCGGCCTTGACATTTTGGCCAAGATTGTCAACAAATACCTGCACTTCGACATGGGTAAGTCGGTGAGCGTGGCAGGTGCCATCATCTGCCTTACAGCTTTCGCCATCAACCCCTTCCAGATGGTCATCATCGGTCTCATCGCCACTTGGATCAATGGAATGGTGGTGAATATGTTCACTGCTAATCTCAACCAACGCAAGCGCGTTTGCATTGTTTCCAAGGACTACGACCGTATACGCCGATACATCATCGACGACCTTCATCGTGGCTGTACCCTTTATGAAGTCATCGGTGGCTACACCAATGAAAAGTCAATTGAATTGGAGTCCTTGCTCACCAACGATGAGTTCTCGAAGTTGATGGAATATCTTGGCAAGAACGAAATCAATGCTTTCACTACCGCTGGTAACGTCAGCGAAGTGTATGGCTTGTGGGCGAAAGATCGCCACAGAGCAAAGAAACACGCTGAAAAGCGTTAAATGTAACTGTTTTTTTCATGGTACCGCAGCCGGAGTCATCTGGCTGCGGTTTTTTTAATCCCTCTGCCTCCTTAAAAGAGGAAACGGACTCGCGTCAACAAACAATTAAACATTAAACATTCAACAGTTCAACAGAAATCCTTACTTTTGTGCCAAATTAAACCTTACAAAAATGGAAAAACTCTTAGACAAATTTTTGAGATACGTCTCCGTGGAGACCACCTCCGATGAAAACTCCGTGTCGCAGCCTAGCACGGCTAAGCAGTTGAACTTGTTGAAGATGCTCTGTGATGAACTGCAAGTAATGGGCATTGAAGCCACGCTTGACGAATACGGTTATGTGATGGCCACCATCCCTTCCAATGTCGACCGCGATGTTCCTGCCATCGGCTTCATCGCTCATGTTGACACATCACCAGACGCTTCGGGTGCCAACATCAAGCCGCAAATCATCCCTAATTATGATGGTGGTGACATCGTTTTGAACAAGGAAAAGAATATCGTTTTGCGCGTGTCGGAATTTCCTGAGATGCAGCAATATAAGGGACAAACAATGATTACAACTGACGGCACAACTCTACTTGGTGCCGATGATAAGGCAGGTGTTGCCGAAATTATGTATGCTGCCCAATATATGATGGAACATCCTGATTTCAAGCATGGAGAGATTAAGATTGGTTTTACGCCTGATGAGGAAATCGGGCGTGGCGTGGTGAAGTTTGACGTGAAGAAATTTGGTGCCAAATACGCTTATACTATGGATGGCGGTGAAATTGGTGAACTAGAGTACGAAAACTTTAACGCTGCTGGAGCCAAGATTCACATTCAAGGCAGTAATATCCACCCTGGTTATGGCAAGGACAAGATGGTGAACTCAATGCTTATCGCTATGGAACTTAACGGTATGTTGCCTGTGGAGCAGCGTCCACGCTTCACACAAGGTTACGAGGGCTTCTTCCACTTGACCGAAATCAATGGTACGGTTGAGGAGACCACAATGAACTACATCATCCGCGATCACGACCGTGCAAAGTTCGAGGAAAAGAAAGCCTTAATCACTTCAGTTGCTGAGTTTTTGAATAGGAAATATGGAGATGTGGTGCAGTTGGAGCTGAAGCACCAATATTACAATATGCGTCAAGAGGTCGAACCCCATTTCTTTATCGTGGAAAGAGCGATTAAGGCGATGGAGATGGCTAACATTACACCTAAGGTGCAGCCTATCCGTGGAGGTACAGATGGTGCCAACCTTTCCTTTATGGGCTTGCCTTGCCCCAATATTTTTGCCGGCGGACACAACTTTCACGGCAAACTGGAGTATGTGCCATTGGAAAGTATGATGAAGGCCTCGGAGGTGATTTTGAATATCATCACTCTGTTCCAGGCGGAAAAGTAAGCGATCAATATGAAGGAGCTGACCTTGGGTAAGAGGCAGAAAAACATCACTCTTGCTGCGGTTTTCATCGTAGCGGGAGTGGTGTATTGTTTGATTTCCTTGGTCAACCACTATCTTTTCAAGACCTATGCCCTTGATTTGGGGCTATATACGCATGTGATGTACGATTACTGCCATTTTCGCATTGACGATTGCAGTATGTTAAAGCTTGAGCCACAGAACATTCTCGGCGGCCATTTCGACTTGTATCTGATGCTTTTGTCTCCTTTGGTGTGTGTGTTTGGTAGTTATACATTGCTTATTGTGCAGATTGTGGCTGTATTGTTAGGCGGTTGGGGAATGTATAAGCTGCTTGGCCAGTATACTGATGATGCATCTCTTCCGATATTGGCAGTGACGGCATTCTTTTTTTCCTTTGGTATCATACACGCCCTAGCCTTCGATTATCATTCGAATGTAGTGGCGGCTATGATGTTGCCTTGGTTGCTTTTCTTCCTGAAAAAACGACGTTTTGGATGGGCTACTTTTTTCGTTGTATTGTTTGTCATTGGAAAGGAAAACACGTCGTTGTGGCTGCTTTTCATTGCTGTCGGTCTGATGTGGGATTATAGGAAAGATAAGAAAACACTCTTTTATTTGTCAGGATATGCATTGTTTGCTGTCGCTTATTTTGTCGTGGTCAATATGATAATCCTACCAAAGTTGGGCTCAAATGGAATTTCACGGTATAGTTATTTGGGAGACAATTACTTGGAAATTGCCAAAAGTTTGATAATGGAACCTGGAAAAACAATTCAGGTTCTTTTTACCAACACTTCCGGTTTACCTTATTTGGACGGAATGAAAAAAGAGTTTTATTTGTGTGCATTGACCTCAGGTTTGTTGTTTACCTTCTTCAAACCTAACTATTTGTTTATGTTGATTCCATTAATTGCACAGAAAATGCTTTCCATTGACCCCAAATTTTGGGGCGTTTCATTCCAATATAATGTTGAGTTCGTTCCCATATTTGTCATTTCATCTTTTTTGGTTGTTTTAAGACTAAAACAATCGAACTGGCAAAGGATAATTTCAGTAGCAATTGTTCTTTCAGTTATTTCAACTACTTTCTATACTATCAGGGTCCCGAAAAGATGGATTTTAACGGACAAACTCTGTGTGTATCAGGGACAACATTATGAGCAAAAAGACTTTAATGCCAGTTACGCTAGAAAACTTATCCGACAGATTCCTGAGGATGCCTCTGTTTGTGCATCCTCAGTGTTTGTACCACATTTGTGTTTGAGACCTGAAATTTATGATTTTTATTACACTGATAACCAAAGAAAAGCAGCTTATTTATTAATCACAACAGCTTATTCCAATAGCGAAATAAAAATCAAATCATTGTTGGATGAATACGAAGTGGTTGAAACCGATGGTAAGGTGTATCTAATGAAGAAAAAGCTGGAATAATGGCTTATTTTGTAAAATAACTTATTACAAATGGGTGGCCATTTTCCTCTTTTTCAAAGTGAAAGCTATTGGATTCCAAGTATTCTCTTAATCCATTGATGGGCATAGCTATGTGATAAGGGAAAACTACCTTATTGTATTGGTTGAGATTGGCTTCATGGTAATTGTAGTCGTAATAATAACCTTGTCCAATCAAGTAGCTTCGATACACGTAATAATTGCTTGGCTGGCTTTGCGTGCGGAAAGTCTCATGATTTTCATCCAAGTAATAAATGAACTGCTTATCGAAATACTCGGGCAGGATGACGAGTGTGTTTTTGCTGTCTTTGGCTTCAACAAGTTGTTTAACAATCGGTTTGATATTGGGATGCCATCCGCTGAAGCGTTTGGTAGAACTATCGGGTGAGCAGGAGAAGGCCATCGCTAAGGTTAGGACTCCCAATAGTGATAGCCCGACACTTTTTCGTTTTGGGAATAGGTATATGCAATAGGCGGCTATGGATAAATAGAAAATGGGGAAAAGGAAGTAGAAATATCGGTCGAGGAAAAAGCCAGTAAAGTAGGAAAGCACAAATGAGACCAGCAGTGGAACAATCCAGAGTAATGATAGTATGGTGGTGTTGCCGAAATTGTAATTCTTTTGAAAAAAATGGATAATTAGTTTGATGAGTGTAGCAATTAGTATTGCGATGGCCAATACTGTTGTGATGGGTACATTGCACATGCGCCAAAGGAAATCATACAGGGCTTCCGGACCTGAGGTCTTCTCTATCCAGGTGCCGTTGATACCTGAATCCATAAAACGCTTGAAAATCACGGGAAACATAGGTGCGAACAAAAGAACAAGTGCTACAGTATGAAACAGATAAGGTTTCCAAATTTTTTTTCTTATAGGCCTGATGCTTAAGACGATAATGAATTCCATCACGATAATCCAAATGGAGAGGTAATGGCTATACATAAGCATTAGGTTGACGATGGTCAACAGAATGAATTTGAATGTTTTAGGTGTATTAAGGATGCTGATGAATAGCAAGGCTGAACTGGCGGTGAGAAAACCTATGAGGCAGTAGACGCGGCACTCGTGCGCCATATAGATGGAAAATGTTGAAAAACAATAGAATAGGGATGCTGCAAAGCCAACAAACCTATGGATATGTTTTTCGCCAATATAATAAATGGGAAGGATTGTTAAAGCGTTGAAAATAAGGGATAAAGAACGAATAGAGACTTCGGAGATACCAAATGGTTTTATCCAAAAATGCAAAAGCATTTCCCAAAATGGAGGGTTGTCGCCTTTGCAAAGTATACGCACGATGTCGGAGGGACTTTGTAATGCCATGTATAGTGTGAAACTCTCGTCTCCACCAAGGTCGGTTTTGCCTAAAAACCAAACGCGGAGCACGGTGGCAATGATGAGAAGGAACAGACACTCGATGATGCTTTGGCGATTGTTTGGAGTATGCAAAAGATTCATGGCATTGCTATTCTTGTTTGTTTTTTTTCAATTATTTCGGAGACGGTGGGCTGTATGTAAATCAAGCCTTTACAAGTATAAATGAAGAAGTTTTTGGCTGGCTTGCCGCTGCGTTCAATAGTGATGGTGTCAATGGGCTCGATGGATAGGAAACCTCCTGGATAAAGCCCATTCGGGTTTTTGAAATATCGGCTGTCTGATAGGAACCAAAAATCTTCATCTGGTTTGAAACCGCCTCGTTCATCATTGATCCATAGGTATTTGTGTAGTTTTTCAATATAACCAATGCCCATCACTTTCATGCCTAAGGGACGGGCTACATAATAGTCCAAGTTGGCCAAGGGAAACCATTCGTCGGCCACAATGCCATCTTCTTCTTTCATAACTCCTTCGGCAATCTTTTGTTTGCGCAAGGTGGTGAATTTCGTTTCCAATTGTTGCCACCCGTACATATCCAGAGTGAAGTCGTTGCGTCCGAGCATCTCGGGCTCTGTATGATGGTCGATTGGGATAAAACCTGTATTGATTTCCGCAATTCCAATACTTACTGTCGAGATGAGGACGCACACCGCTGCAATGATGCTTTTTGGCAGCCGGAAACTACCATTCGATTGTGGATTTTTATCACACAGCCAGCAAGCACTCAGTAAGATGAGTATAGAATAGGCCGGGGCATTCCAATGGGGTAAAGTTTGACGCGTCAAGGAAAAGAAAAGGAATGTCAAAATCAGTGGTATAGCTGTACAAAGTACCAATCGCAGTGAGATTTCTTCCATTTCAAGTTTTCTTTTGAAAGCAGCGCCGACAGCGATGGCTGCCAAAACGAAGTTCACTGGGTTGTTGTATAGCAATTCTCCAGCCAGCTCGGTGCCGAAATAGCTTAGGTTGGGTTTTCCAAACAGACTGACGCGGTTGCTATGGAAGTTGAAGCTGATGAAATCGTTTTGAATGTTCCAATACAAAATAGGAATGCAACAAATGGCGGAAATGAACAAGGAAAGATAAAGGTATGGACTTTTAAGTTGTTTTCTGTTGAAAATCAATATATAAAGTATCATTCCGACCCACAAAAAAATGCCGGAGTATTTGGAAAGCATGGCAAGCCCTGCGAAGAGTCCGAATAATATCAAATGCAATGGCTGATGCATCTGTCGAACTGCTGTGTCTTCTTTGAAATATTTGACCGCCATCCAAAACGCAAGCAGCCAAAACAACATTAAGGGGGTGTCTGGCATAATGAAAACACCGGTGATGACGAAGGCGTAAATGGAGGCAGTGAAAAGCAAAGCTGAATAAAGTCCCGCTTGCGCGTTTTTGACCTCTTTCCCAATGCGGAACATAATGTAGGTGTTGGCGGTCATAATGACCACAGAGGCTAAGCGAATAAAGAACTCGCTGTCAAATAACAAATTAAGGCTGAATAGCTGGATTATCCAGCCGACCATAGGAGGATGGTCGAAATGACTCCAATCAGGGTATAGGGCATAGGTCCAATAGTAAACTTCATCGTTGCCAAATTCGATGGAAGCCGCCGCTAAACCTCTGATAGTTGCACTGATAACCAAAAGAAATAAGAGTATCTGGTTGATTTTCTTGTCGTTGTCTTGGATTTGAATCATACTTTTTTCTCCTTGGTTATTTTAAACAAGTACCAAATGAAGGCTACTAGTGCAACGGCATAGATGATCCAATATAAGCCAGTTTGAGCATAATTGATGCTGTCCAAGCGGCGGTCGATAATGTCTGGCAATGGATGTCGTGTAATTGGATTCAAATAAAGAAAATGTCTGCCGTTTAAATCAATACGGGTCCTAACGTAATGGTCTTCAGGTTGGATGACATAATGGGCTGTTGCAACATTTTCCTCTGTTTTCAGCACTTTGCCATCTTGTCCGATGAACTTCACTTCGCGCATAGTCTCTGCCGAAGTGGTAATAAATAAGGTGTCACCAACCAATTGAGCCTTAGTTAGATAATCCAATTTGCGTGCGTCATGAATTTTTTGCTCAAGGGTCAATGGATAATAGTACCAATTGTCGAATTCTACGGCATAGCACAAGCCTTTGTCCAATGCTTCATAGACATGCTCTGGGTCAAGGTCGGTCGTGTTGACCATAGTCAAGTTATGGCACACTTCATGTTCATCGTTAATGTTGTGGGTGTCGTCGTTGCCAAGGGCATATACGCGATGTCCGTTGGACAAGGCTATGTCCCAATGTTCAATGGCGTTGCCGAATGGGTTGACCACTTCAAGCAGACGATAGTTGCTTAAAAACATCATGTCGTTCTTCTTGTAGCCTTTGGTAAACGATGCATGGGCAGGCATAACGAAGCGGCAGCGTTCGCCCAATTTGTTGATCATATGCTGCTTCATATTGAGGTTCTGCATAAAGGGGAAATCTGGCCAATATACCGATTTGGCACCAATGCAGATTTGGTGTGTCTTGCGGATGAGGCCGTAACCATGCTCATAAGCGGGGATATAGTCCTTTTTTTCAGCGTTGTGTGGGTTGATGTGCATATAGTCGGAAATGCCGAAATGGTCATATCCCAAGGCTCGGTAAACGCTGTCGATGGTCTCTTCCTTGCTTTTGCGCCCGTTGGTCAATCCGAAATACTTGTGAGAGTGACAATGGAAGTGGTATTTTTTCCATAGCTCGGGTCTTATGTCTTGGTAAGGGTTGTATAGGTATTCGCCGCTGAAAGGCTTGGGCTCTTTAAAGCTGTAGGTAGGCACGGAGAGGTACACATACAATACTGGTAGTAGCAATGTAATGCCCAAACCGAGAAGTACTTTTCCCACCCACCACAGGAGATTTTTTTTATGTTGTTTTGTATTCATCTAAACATTGAATCTGGGTGCAAAACTAACGGAAAAATCCTTTTCTCGCACAGAAATCGAAGATTCAATGCAATTAAAACGTAAAATTTTGGAGGGAAGAACGAAACGTTTTAGGTTTTCAGTTTCGTTTTTTGGGATGGATACGTCTGGCTATGCAAGAACGTGAGGCGTGTGGGGACGAAACCTAGGAATTTTCCTATTCTTGAAATCCGATACTATTCTACTCCCACATTCATCCTTCCCAGCAGTCTGAGCCAAGGGGTTAGAAAAGCGAATATAAAGTCGTAAATGAGCAAGCCGGGGAGTAAGCCCTTTTCGCCCAAGCGCTTGGAGGCTTTGGAATAGATAAAAAGTTGAGTTCCAAAACGTAATAGGAATAAAAATGCCAAAATAGGGATATAAAGAGCCGATCCGTTAGTGATGCAGAACGCAGGGGTCAAACAGAGCAAAGCGATGAATGAGGCGTAGAAAAGGAATTGCGAAATGTAAAACAAGCTCAATGAGAGTCGAGCTCTTGTGTTATATTTCGACACAGTGGAATAGCGGCTGCTTTTTTGACGCATCCAAAGCTTGAAGCTGCTTGTCGGAGTAGTGAGGATGGCATTTTCCGCATCGATTAAGACCTCTGTGTTCTTTTTGGTGGCCACCTGACAGATAAATAGGTCGTCTTCACCCACAGTTGTAGTGTAGTGTGAAATGAACCCATTGTTTCTGTAAAACAACTCTTTACGATAGGAGAGGTTCTTGCCTACACCCATATATGGATGATGGTTGAGGGCCGCCGAAAGAAATAACAGGCCGTTTTGCAATGCATCGAAACGCATAATTCGGTTCAGTGTACTTTTCTTTTGGACATAAGGGCTGTAACCGATGACAATCTCGGTTCGTTTGTTGTAGCAGTTCACTACACTGCGCAGCCATTGGTCATTGACCGGCATGCAGTTGCAATCAGTGAAGACAATCAAGTCGTTTTTGGCTGATTTGATACCCATCGAAAGAGGAAACTTCTTGCCATTGAAGAAGTTGAGGTGCTGTTTCAATTGCACTGGCTTTACTTTTGGCTCTTTTCGCTCTAAGTCTTTCAGGTATTCCTCGGTCTCGTCATCGGAGCAATCGTTTACCACAACGATTTCAAAATCAGGATAATCCTGCTTGAGCAATGTTGGAATCAGTTCAACAAGGTATTCATAGGCATCACGGGCGCAGAGTACCACCGAAACGGGTTCCAGTTCTTCATCGAGTTTCGGGCGTGCGTTCTTTTTGTAAAAGGCAACCTTCGAGAACACGCCCCAATGGTAGAACAATTGGATGATAAGACAGATGAGGAAAATGATTAAAATAATGAAGCTAAGGCTGTTGTATGAAAAATTGATTTGCACGGCAATGGTAGTATTTGTTTTGCAAAAATAGGAAAAATCTGGAATTGATGTTTACCAGAATTCCAAGATTTGAGTTTTTCATCAACAATTGACTATGTCAAAACAAAGTTTTCAACATTCAACACAATACAATTCAACAATTCATTACTTTTGCAAAAAAATAAGACGATGGATTTTAACATAGTTTCCAACGATGCAAAATGCAATGCCCGTGCGGGTGTTCTGCATACAGACCACGGGTCAATTGAGACTCCGATTTTTATGCCAGTGGGCACAGTGGGCACAGTGAAAGCCTGCCATCTGCGTGACGTTCGCAATGAAGTTAAGGCTCAAATCATTTTGGGCAATACGTACCATTTGTATTTGCGTCCAGGCTTGGAAGTGTTGGAGACAGTTGGTGGTTTGCACAAGTTTAATGGGTGGGATAGGCCTATCCTTACAGACAGTGGTGGTTTTCAAGTGTTTTCGCTGACGGGCATCCGCAAAATGAAGGAAGAAGGCGTGACGTTCCAGTCTCACATTGACGGTTCGAGGCATCTGTTTACGCCTGAAAACGTGATGGATATCCAGCGAAGCATTGGAGCCGACATTATGATGGCCTTTGATGAATGCACACCTGGCACGGCTGACTATCAATACGCCAAGCAATCAATGGAACGCACCCACCGTTGGCTTGACCGTTGCTGCGAACGTTTTCAGTCGACTGAGCCTAAATATGGCTATGAGCAGGCTCTGTTCCCCATTGTGCAGGGTTGTGTATATCGCGATTTGCGTGAGCAATCGGCTGAACACATCGCTTCGAAAAATGCTGCTGGGAATGCCATAGGCGGCTTGGCTGTGGGAGAACCGACCGAGAAGATGTATGAGATGATTGAGTTGGTGAACACAATTTTGCCCAAAGACAAGCCAAGATATTTGATGGGAGTAGGCACACCGGCCAATATCCTCGAAGGCATTTCGCGAGGTGTCGATATGTTTGACTGCGTGATGCCTACCCGTAATGGTCGTAACGGAATGATATTCACCTCAGAGGGCATCATCAACCTGAAAAATGAGAAATGGAAGTTCGATTTCTCGCCCGTCGACACCAACGGTGAAACTTTTGTCGATGCACAATATTCGAGGGCCTATCTCCGTCATTTGTTCGTCGCTGGCGAAATCCTTGGCCCAATGATTGCAAGCCTTCATAACCTTGGCTTCTACCTTTGGTTGGTACGTGAGGCTCGCAAACACATCATCATGGGTGACTTTGCCGAGTGGCGCAACGTGATGCTCGAAAAGGTGACAAGGAGGTTGTGAGTCCCAAGTTTCCTGTGTCTCGTAGTCCCGGAGCCTTATCGTTCAAATAAGAAAAAAATGAGAAAACTAGATGCTTATATATTTAAGAAGTACCTTGGAACCTTCTTTTTCGCCATTTCGATGTTGGTTTTGGTCGTCATCATTTTCGATGTGTCCGAAAACATTGACAGCTTTCTGAAGCACAATGCACCATGGCAAAAGGTGGTGGTGGACTACTACATTATGTCCATACCTTATTATATTAACCTTTTCATTCATTTGTTTGCCTTCATCGCCGTGGTGTTTTTCACCTCGAAGATGGCTGCGCGTACTGAGATTGTGGCTATCCTCAGCAGTGGCATCAGTTTCTGGCGTTTCCTTTATCCATATATGTTGGCCGCTGTAACAATAGCCATAATGTCGCTTTATTTTGGTAACTTTTTGATACCCAAGACTAACGAAATCAGAAGGCAGTTCAAGGATGAGTATATGGAGAAGCTGAGTCAGAGTGCAGGGCGCAATGTTCATGTGCAGATAGGGAAGGACGAGTTTGTGTATGTAGAGAGTTATAACATTTTCAAACAGCATGGTTATAAGTTCTCTTGGGAGAAATATGATGGTAATGAGCTGAAATACAAGGTAATGTCAGATATACTCTATCACGATACGGTGGCCGAAAATAGTTGGAAAATCGATCCTTATGTCATCAGAAAGATTGATGGGAAGGAAGAGGATTTGATGAGAGGCCGCAATTTGGACACCTTGCTCAATCTGTATCCAACCGACCTTTATAAGATGAAGGAGGATTTCGAAGAAATGAACTTTTTCGAGTTGCACGACCATATTCGTAGTATGAAGGAAAAAGGCTCAGAAGGCGTAAAGGCCTATCAAGTGGAGATGCACACCCGTATGTCGGCTCCTGCGGCTGTACTCATCTTGACGCTCATCGGAGCCGCCTTGTCGAGTCGAAAGTTGCGGGGAGGCACAGGTATGCATCTCGGCATCGGTATCACCATTGCATTTGCCTATATCCTTTTTATGCAGATATCCAAGTCGTTTGCCATTTCAGGCGGATTGTCACCTTTACTTGCCGCATGGATTCCCAATTTCATATTTTGCTTGTTAGGCATTTTTCTCTTGATTAAGGCTCCAAAATAGTTTGACATTCAGCGAATTGGAATTTTCTTCAAAAAAACAGGCTCCCTTTGCCGAGTTTTCCTTAATTTAGCCACTTCTTTCATTAAATAAAATCGAATTATTATGCACATTGCAGTAGCAGGCAATATAGGTTCGGGAAAGACGACCCTCACAGGGCTTCTTGCCAAGCAGTTCAATTGGAAACCTTATTATGAGGAGGTGGAATACAATCCATATCTCGACAGCTTTTATGAGGATATGCAACGCTGGTCATTTAACCTCCAGATTTTCTTTCTCAATAGTCGTTTCCGCCAGGTGATGGATATTCGCAATAGTGGTGAGAATGTCATCCAAGACCGCACTATCTATGAGGATGCCCATATTTTTGCGGTCAACCTTTACTCGATGGGTTTAATGGAAACACGTGATTTTGAGAACTATAAGTCGTTGTTTGAGCTGATGACGAAGTTCATCCAACCACCCGATTTGCTGATTTACCTCCGCGCCTCGGTACCGACTTTGATTCGTCATATCGCAAAGCGCAACCGCGAGTTTGAACAATCCATCAGCATCAGTTACCTTACCAACCTTAATGATCGGTACGAACAATGGATTAACAGCTACAAAGACGGCAAGCTTCTTATCATTGACTCCGACAACCTGGAGCTTGAAAACCCCGAAGACCTTGGCACTGTTGTAGACCGTATTGAAGCTTCTCTGAACGGATTGTTCTAATGAAAAATGCTTGCATTTTCACTGCAATTCCGAAAAAAAGACTTCAGTAAGATCTCAAATTCTTGATGAAAGAATACTTGAAAAAGAAAATGAAAGTCATAGGAATCATACCCTCACGATATGCCTCAACGCGTTTCCCAGGCAAGCCTCTGGCCATAATCAAGGGAAAGACGATGATTCGTCGCGTGTGCGAACAGGCGTGGAAGTCGAAGTTGGATGCTGTAGTGGTGGCCACCGATGATATTCGCATCGCCGATGAAGTCATGAGCTTTGGCGGGCGCTGTGTCCTGACAGACCCCAACCATCGTAGCGGCACTGATCGATGCTGTGAAGCTTTAGATTTGCTTGAAACCCAATATGATGCTGTAGTGAACATCCAAGGAGATGAACCTTTTATCGACCCGAAACAGATTGACCTATTGGTCGATTTGATCTTAAGAGAGGATACCCAACTTGCTTCATTGGCTAAAAGAATTGTTGATGCAGACGAGTTGTTCAGCCAAAATGCGGTGAAGGTTGTAATGGATAATGAGTGTAAGGCATTGTATTTCAGCCGTAACCCTATACCATTTATGCGTAATGTGGATAATGTTGAGTGGTTGAAAAAAGGTGTTTTCTACCAGCATATTGGCATTTATGCCTACAAGACCGAAGTGTTGCGTAGGGTGGCGCGGCTGCAGCCATCATCGTTGGAGATTGCCGAGTCGTTGGAGCAATTGCGCTGGCTCGAAAACGGCTTGTCAATTCGTATGGCTGTCACCGAGTCACAGAATGTCTCCATCGACACTCCTTATGATTTGGCCAAAGCCGAACAATTTGCACAAAACCAAACCTTAATTGAATGATGATTTCTGTTGTCGAAGCCATATCTGATTTGTTGTTTGTTCGCGACACTGTGGTGGTGCCAGGCTTGGGGGCTTTCGTGAAAAAGCCCGTTCCGGCCAAAGTGAACCCCGTGGCTAACTATTTCGCTATGCCTTCCTGTGTGGTTGAGTTTGATGCCAACTTGCGTGAAGACAATGATTTGGTGGCCGGTTATATGGCTGAAAATAGCGACATTCCTATAGCGGAAGCTAAGAAACAGCTGGTGATGTTCGTTTCCGAATGCTTCAACGCTCTGAAAAAAGGAAAGAAAGTGGAGTTGGACCATATCGGCACTTTGTCGTATGATTGGGATAACAATCTTGTTTTTATACAGGACAAGTCGGTAAATTACAATGCCGATGCTTTCGGCTTGACCGACTTCACACCTGAACCAGTGATTCAATCCAAATCGAAGGAGGAAATCAGGGCGGATATTGAACAACAACAAAAAGAAAAGAATACCCCTGTTACTGTTGATGAGGAAGCCATCCATCAAGATGATGGACAAAACCGTTCGAAGAAAAAGGGTTGGTGGTTTGCGGTGGCTGCCGCTGCAGTCTTGCTATTGGGACTTTTCTATTTTAATTTGAATCGTTTAGGCTTGGGTTTGAATGATGATGCAACTTTGTCACAACAACCCAATACAATAAATGAGGATTTTCTGTCGAAAAATGATCTGTCATTGGACTCGGTGGGACCTGTTGTAACAGATTCTTTTAGAATTATTGCTGGTTGTTATGATCAGGAAGAGTTCGCTCAAAGGATTGTGGTTTCATTGCAAACCAAGGGCTTTGGGCAAGCCTATAAGGAAAAACGCGGGGAGAGATGGTATGTTGCATACGGATGGTATCCGACGGAAGAAGAAGCAGTCACCGTCCTTCGTGAAATTAGGGAGTCAGGCAAAGGGAAGGGTTGGATTTTGAAATGACTCCCATCGGGACGACAACAAAATAGTCAGGTGGTTAAGCTCCTGCCGAAAAATTAGATGTATGTCAAAAAAGAACAAATTAGAACGATTCGCCGAAAACAAAACCTTCAGTAACTTGTTCGAATACAGCTACGAACGCATTATGAGTGAAGGCTTTCCACTGCAAGGCAAGTGGCATAATGAGTTTTTCCATAACGCTAATCCCATCGTGCTGGAGCTGGGTTGCGGCAAGGGTGAATACACTGTCGGGCTAGCGCGCGTGCATCCCGAAATCAACTATATCGGTGTCGACATCAAGGGCGCACGCATCTGGCGTGGTCTGAAGCAATCAAACGAGGAAGGACTGAAAAATGTGGCATTCCTTCGCGCTCGTATCGACCAAATCGAGCATTTCTTCACTAAGGATGAAGTGTCGGAGATTTGGGTCACCTTCCCAGACCCACATCCAGGAGAGGGTGTGCGCAACGCGCGTCATCGCCTCACCTCGCCAGAGTTTCTCGACCGCTACCGCAAAATCGTCTGCACCGATGGCATCCTCAACCTTAAGACAGACAGTCCTATTATGTATGAGTTCACCCTTCACGATGTGGTGGAACAACAAGGCTTACCACTTCTATATGCTACCGATGACCTATACGCGAACGATGACAACCTTGAAGTGAAGTCCATCCGTACCTTCTACGAACAGATGTGGCTTGACCAAGGGCTCACCATCAAATACATCCGATTCAAAATAAATGCTGAATGATGAATATGGAAATCAAAGATTCGACGAAGTCAATGCGGAATGAGTCCTGCGTCTCGCGTCCCGCAGTTCCGAGTCAAAAATAACAACAATTCAACGATTAAACAATCAACACTTCAACAATATGTATACTGACGACAACCAACTCTACGTCGCGCACTGCGACAACGGTCCCATCTATATGGTAGGCAAGATGGCCAACCGACACGGATTGATAGCTGGCGCTACTGGTACAGGTAAAACCGTCACCCTGCAAGTGCTGGCCGAATCGTTCAGTCAAGCGGGCGTACCATGCTTTATGGCCGACATGAAAGGCGACCTTTCAGGCATCAGCCAAGCGGGAAAGATGAGTGGCTTCATCGAGAAGCGCTGCCCCGAGTTCGGCATCGAGAACCCGGATTTCCACGGATGTCCCACACGCTTCTTCGACGTGTTTGGCGAACAAGGCCATCCGCTGAGAGCGACCATCTCCGATATGGGACCTCAGCTTCTTGCCCGTTTGCTCAGTCTCAACGAAACCCAGACAGGCATCCTCAACATCGTCTTCAAGATTGCTGACGACCGTGGTTTACTGCTCATTGATATGAAAGACCTGCGGATGATGCTCGACTATGTCGCCAAAAACGCCAAAGAGTTCACTACTACATATGGCACGGTCTCTTCAGTGAGTGTAGGCGCTATTCAACGAGCTTTGTTGGCTTTGGAAGCCGAAGGTGCTGACCTTTTCTTTGGCGAGCCTTCGTTCAACGTGTTCGACTTCCTGCAGACCGAAGGCGGCAAGGGCGTAATGAATGTGCTGGCTGCCGACAAGCTGATGCTCAACCCAAAGCTTTACTCCACCTTCTTGCTGTGGCTGTTGAGTGAGCTTTATACGCAGTTGCCCGAAGTTGGCGATCTTCCATTGCCCAAGCTGATTTTCTTCTTCGATGAGGCCCATATGCTTTTCAAAGACACATCGAAAGCTTTGGTGGACAAGATTGAACAGGTCATTCGTTTGGTACGTTCCAAGGGCGTTGGCGTGTATTTCGTCACCCAAAGCCCCGACGACATCCCTGATGCCATAGCAGGACAGTTGGGCAACCGTATCCTCCACGGACTGCGTGCCTATACGCCCAAGGAACAGAAGGCCGTGAAGGCAGCTGCCCAGACCTTCCGCGCCAATCCCAACTTCAACACGGAGGCTGCTATCTTGGAAATTGGCACAGGCGAGGCATTGGTTTCGCTTCTCGATGAAAAAGGTGCACCGTGTATTGTGGAACGCGCCAAGATTCTCTTCCCGCTCAGCCAAATCGGTGCCATCACCGACGACCAACGTCGCGATTTGATTCGAAAATCTCGCCTTTACGGTGTTTACGACAAGAGTTTTGACCGTGAGAGTGCTTATGAGACGCTCGTTCAGGAGCAGAAGCAAGAGGAAAAACGCCTCCAGAAAGAAGCCGAAGAGGAAGAGAAACGCAAGGCTAAGGAAGCCAAGGAGAAAGAACGTGCAAGAAGCACCAGCTCACGAAGCACGACCACGAGAAAGAAAAAGTCTACGGGACAGAAGGCCATCGAAAAGACTATCAACACTACCGCCACGACTATCGGTCGCAGCCTCGGCAAATCCATAGTGCGCTCTATTTTGGGCGGCATCTTTAAGAAATGAGAAATAGGATGTGACTTGTTCTGATATTCAGAAAATTGTGCTATATTTGCACCCTAAAGCAGTGAAAGTTGAATTATAAAACGGGATAAAAGGATAGTAAAAGAACTTAAATAATTATAAACAAAGCATTTAGACGAATTACTTCTCATCGAAATTTTGCCAGATTTTACGAGAATGTACACAAATTAGTTGGTCTTATGCTCACGCTATGCGTGGGCTAAACCATTTAACGTGTGTATGGGTTCGGCAAAAACCTCGATGAGCGGGAAACGGTTAGGTTCACGCTCTTTTTTTTGTCTGGTGCTGAAAGGAAAGTAGAAACATTAATCTCTAAAACTAATTAATATGAAAAAAGTAATGAAGGCCATAGCAGCCATAATGCTAATGACGGCGGTGGTTTTTGCCGCAAGATGTAAAAATGCATCTAAAGTTGATCACTCTTTTGTTGACCTAGATTTGCCTAGTGGTACTTTGTGGGCCACTTGTAATGTAGGAGCCGATGTTCCTGAGGGTTACGGCGACTATTTTGCATGGGGAGAAACCCAACCGAAGGAGACCTACAATTGGAGTACCTACCAGTACTGTATGGGCAATTCCACTACAATGACCAAGTACTGTAGCAACTCCAGCTATGGCTACAACGGCTTTACCGACGACCTGACTACCCTGCTGCCCGAGGACGATGCCTCCACGGCCAACTGGGGCACAGACTGGCGTATGCCCACCAATGAAGAGTTCCAAGAGTTATACAACAACACGACCGTGACCTGGACACAGCGGAACGGTGTGAACGGCAGGCTCTTCACTGCGAACAATGGCAACAGTCTCTTCCTGCCCGCTGCGGGTCACCGCGGCGGTAGCAGCCTCTACGGCGCAGGTAGCTTCGGGGACTATTGGTCGAGTTCGCTCCGCACGGACCGCTCAAACTGGGCGTGGTGCTACGGCTCCAGTTCGGTGGTCGGCCGCAGGATGGGCGGCAACGGTCGCAGCGACGGGCTCCCTGTGCGTCCCGTGTGTTCCTCGCGTCAGAATTAATCTTTGTTCCGACAGGCGGTGCACGCACGGTAGCGTGTTAACGAGTCCTCGCTCGGTAACTTTTTCGCGGTATATATTTGTGGAGACGTGCTGTGGCGCGTCTCTACTTTTTTTGTTTGCTGGGGTGCTAGGTCGTGACCTACGGTTACGAGAGTTGCGTCCCTTCGGGACGGGGCCTCCACTGTGGTTTTTTGGCGTTTTGTGCGGCTGCAACGGTGTGACAGCCCTACATTCAAGGGCTGTAGGGCTGTCGTATTACGGCAGCCGCATTGTATTACGGTAAGCTGTATGTCATTCTATGGCAGAATGGGTGTTGAGACGCAGGGGGGATGATCCGCTTTGCGCTATAAGTTTCAATCATTCCCAATCTCCTTCAACATCGGCACGAACTTGAAGTCGCCGAATTCCTCTTTTTTGAGCGTGCCATCATCTAATTTTGTGACCCTCAGCATAGTCTGTCCTTCGCCTTCGGCATTGTCCATCGGGATGACCATAATGCCGTTGGGCTTCATTTGCTGGATGAGTGCCTCGGGAATGCTCGGCGCACCAGCGGTGATGATGACGCGGTCGAAAGGCTGGTAGGTGGGCAAGCCTTCATAACCGTCACCCAAGAAAGGCTTCACGCGGAAGGGCAGTTGCTCAAGGATTTCCTTGGTCTTGAAATAGAGGTTGCGTTGCCGCTCGATGGTGAACACCTTGGCTCCCATAGCGGCCAAAACACAAGCTTGATAGCCCGATCCCGTCCCGATTTCAAGCACTTTCATGCCTTTTTCGACTTGCAGTAGTTGGGTTTGGAAGGCCACGGTGGAAGGCTGTGAAATGGTCTGTCCCGAACCGATAGGGAAGGCCATATCCTGATAGGCAAGTTCTACAAAGGAGGAATCAAGAAAAACGTGGCGCGGCACCTCGTTGATTGCCGATAGTACGGTCTCGTTGCTGATGCCTTTTGTGCGTAATTGGTCGACGAGTTGCTTGCGCATGCCTTTGTGGCGGTAATTGTCTTCTGGTTGGGTGTTCATGGCGCGAAATTACGGTAAAATCTGGCTCGTTGAAACGATAAAAAGACTATTTTTGCGCAAATTTTAAATCATGCTGAAAATTGGTGTTTTAGGAGCGGGACATTTGGGTAAGATCCATCTCAACTGCATCAAACAAATAGATAATTACGACTTGGTGGGCTTTTATGACCCTACCATCGAGACGGCACGACAAGTGGAAGCCGAAATGAACCTGATGTGCTTCGACTCTGTTGATTCACTGATTGATGCGGTGGATGTGGTTGATATCGTCACGCCCACCATTCGTCATTTTGAGTGTGCCTCAAAGGCTTTGCAGAAACGCAAGCATGTCTTCATCGAAAAGCCTATTGTTGCCACACCCGAAGAAGCCAATGCATTGAAAAAACTGGCCGATGAGGCGGGAGTGAAGGTTCAGGTGGGGCATGTGGAGCGCTTCAACCCTGCTTTTGTCGCTGCGGAGCCCTTCATCAACGAACCGCTTTTTATCGAGGCGCACCGTTTGGCTATGTTCAACCCGCGCGGAACGGATGTCCCAGTCGTCCTTGACTTGATGGTACATGACCTCGACATCTTGCTCACTATTGTCAAATCACCTGTGAGCCATATCAGTGCCAGTGGTGTCAGCATCGTCAGCCCCACCCCCGACATCACTAATGTGCGCATAGAGTTTGAAAGTGGAGCGGTCGCCAATCTCACGGCTTCTCGTCTGTCAATGAAGAATATGCGCAAGACTCGCATTTTCCAAAAAGGTGCTTACATCACGGTTGATTTCTTGGACAAGGTGGCTGAAATCTTTCGCATCAACGATGAAGTGGATGAAGCCAACCCGCTTTCGGCCACCATTACTCTTGGTGACGGCTCCGAAAAGCAAATCACTTTTGAACGACCCGAAATCCACCCTATCAATGCCATCCAGACCGAGTTGGAGAGCTTTTACGATGCCATCGTACACAACACCACACCTGCCGTCACCATCGACGATGGCATCAAAGTGTTGAAAATGGCATACCACATCCTCGATGCTGTTGATGCCTCGACCGCTAGAGTGAAGAAATAAAAAGAGGCTCCCAACAATAATCAATTCTGGTTGTCGTTACCTTATTACTAAAGCAATGTTATGAATCGAAAATTTACTCTGTCTTTCGCGCTTGTTCTGCTTTTATTGCTGAGTCTTGCCTCTTGTAGAAAGTTTGAAGGCTCGCAGAAGGTGCCTTCCTATATCCATATTGAATCCATTGGGGTTGACTCGCTTACGGATTATTTTGTCTATGGATCTAATACGCATAAAATCACAGATGCTTGGGTGTATGTTGACGGCAACCACATTGGTACCTATGAATTGCCGAGTACATTTCCGGTTTTGAAGAAAGGTCCTCACAAGGTGGTCATTCGTGGAGGTATCAAAGTGGATGGTCGGTCACCGGCACGCGATATGTACCCCTTCTATATGCCTTACGAATATCAAAATCTGAATCTTGTGGAGGACAGCATTATCAACTTGAATCCCGTGCTGAGTTATTTTCCCATTGGCGATGAGGTCACGGTCGCATGGATGGAGGATTTCGAGAACTCTAATTCCTTGTTACCTGATGCTATAAGCGATACGGGTATGCTCCGTTGCACAGGCAATGAGGCTTGGCAGTCGGTCAACTCATTCTGGTCGGGCAAGGTGGAATTGCCACCTGATTCGTTGGACTTCACCATTGCCACCAGCGACGAGTTTGACTTCTACAAAGGTATGAATGGTGTTATATGTATGCTTGAGATGGATTATAATTGCAACGACACTTTTTTTGTCGGCGTACAATATTATAAGGATTATTCCTTGGAAACTTTGCCACTTGTGAAGGTGACGCCTACCGACAAAACACATGACAAGCCTCAGCGTTGGAACAAGATTTACATTAATATTGGCCCCCAAATGAACCTTAATTCTTCAGCCTCATACTTCAAGATTTATTTTACTTCCAACTTGACAACGATTGAAGATTTGTCATACAACCATGAATATCATCCAGTCAGCGAGCCTCGCTATTACTATTTTGACAATCTGAAACTGTTGTATCGCAAACTATGAATAAGAAAAGACTAGCATCGGTTTATTTCTTTGTCGATTGGGTGACTTCCGTCTTGGCCTGGATTTTGTTTTATTTTTTCCGCAAAGCACACGAAGACCTTTATATCAATTATTGGGATCGCATCACACAATCGTTTGTCACACCAAGTTTCTGGTTGGGTGTAGCCATCATCCCCATCAGCTGGCTCATCCTTCATGCCGTGACGGGTGCCTACGAGAAGGTGTATATGAAATCTCGTCTGAAGGAACTCGGGCAGACGTTCTTCATAACCTTGTTAGGGGTGGTTATCCTCTTCTTTGTGGTCATTCTTGACGATGAAGTGGCTTCTTATAAATCTTATTATCAGTCGTTTATTGCGTTGTTTACCCTTCAGTTTGTGATTACATACATTCCGCGACTCATAATAACGACATCTGTGATTTCAAGGATTCGGAGCAAGAAAATATGGTTCAACACACTCATTGTGGGGAGTAACGACAACGCGTGTGCCATCTATAAGGAAATTGAGGAGGAGGTGAAGCCTTCGGGTAGAAGATTCATTGGTTTTCTCAATGTTTACGATAAGAAAGAGTATAAATTGGGCGAATTTTTGCCTCGTCTTGGCTCTTATCACAACATCGAACGCATCGTGAAGGAAAACAATGTAGAGGAAGTCATCATCGCCATTGAACGTTCGGAAGTGGAGACGATGAAAGTGCTTCTTTCGGTGGTCGACACGACAGATGCCAACGTGAAAATCATCCCCGCTATGCAGGATTTGGTGTTTGGCACAGTGAAACAATCGGCCATTTGGCAGGCACCCTTGGTGCAGGTCACACCAGAGCTGATGCCCGTGTGGCAAAGGGTGATTAAGCGGGCTTTCGACATCATAGCTTCCATATTGGCTTTGGTAATACTTTCGCCCGTGTTTTTAGCTTGCGCCATCATTGTGAAAGCCACTTCAAAAGGCCCTGTTTTCTATGTTCAAGAGCGTATTGGCAAAGGCGGCAAACCTTTCAATATGGCGAAATTCCGCAGTATGCGGGTAGATGCTGAGTCGGGTGGTACTCCACAGCTGTCAAGCGATGATGATCCGCGCATCACCAAATTTGGCAAATTTATGCGAAAAGTACGTTTGGACGAGATTCCTCAGTTCTGGACAGTGCTGAAAGGTGATATGTCGATAGTGGGTTATCGTCCCGAGCGTCAATATTTCATCGACAAAATCATGGAAAAGGCACCCTATTACCGCCTCTTGCTGAAGGTAAAACCAGGTATCACCAGCTGGGGCGAGGTGAAATACGGTTATGCCGAAAATGTAGATGAAATGATTGAGCGGCTGAAATATGATGTGCTCTACATCGAGAATGTGAATCTTGCCTTGGATATCAAGATTTTGATTTACACTGTGTTAATCGTTATTCAAGGGCGAGGCAAGTGATCCCCTTTCTTTTTGGGCTTTAAGGTAGCATGCGCGACACAGCGGTTCGTAGCTTTCTGTTTCGCCCAACACGACCAATTTGTCACCGGCAATCGTTCGATGCGAGAATTGTGCTGCACTTCCGCAGCGCACACAAATGGCATGTACCTTGGTTACGTCTTCTGCAATGGCCATTAGTTTAGGCATAGGGCCGAATGGGTTTCCCATAAAGTCCATATCCAAACCTGCAATGATGACCCTCACACCTTGATTCGCTAATTGCTCACATACGTTAGGTAATTCATCGTCAAGGAATTGGGCTTCGTCAATGCCAATGACATCTACATCGTTGGCATAAAATAGGATTTCACTGGCACTTTCTACGGGTATGGAGTGCAAAGCTGTGGCATTGTGCGATACCACGTCCTCCTCGCTATAACGTGTGTCGACTCCCGGCTTGAAAATCTCCACTTTGAGTTTGGCAATTTTTGCTCGTTTCAAACGACGAATCAATTCCTCTGTCTTGCCTGAAAACATAGAGCCGCAAATCACTTCAATCCAGCCTTGTGATTTATTATGAGAATCTTTTTCGATGAACATGCCAATGGTAGTTAGAAAATTAGTAATTTAGCCACGTCAATCCGTTGTCGAGACGCGATTATCGCGTGTCCATTATTGAGCAAAAATAAAGATTATTCCTATATGAACGAAAAATTTGAGAGCCAAAAAGAAAGGTTGCTTTCTATTAAAAAGGAAATCAGTTTGTTATATCAGCAAGTCAACTATTTGATAAGGAATGAGAAGCCCCTAGAACTCCTTGATTTGGATGTGCTGATGAACCGCACGCACACACTTTATGACCAGCTTTGCGCCATCAATGTGGGTGACGAAAGCTTTAATGAGGACCTCCCATTTGATGCCGAAACCATTTCGGGACTCTTTGGCGGTATGATGCAAGAGGAGTCTCAGAATGTGGAGCCAGAAGAAACAGATGCTCCTATGGAAGAAAAGCCTGTTGTTCAAGCAGCTGTTGCTGAACCGGAAGAAAAGCCGGTTATGGAAGTGACCAATCCACAAGAGAAGTCTGAACACTTTGAGGTGCCAGAACCTTTTAAGATGCCTTCTGATGGGTTGGGACTTGTTGAAGAAGTTACTGCCAATGAGAAAGAAGCTCCTGTGATGGAAATAGGTGAGGAACCTGCTATTGGAGAGAAAGTTGAAGTAGCAGAAGAAAGCAGTAAAGTTGAGGAGCAAATACTTGAGGATAAACCTATTAGCGATGAATATGGCCTGTTTTTCCGTTTTGAGGATGTCCCCGAAAATGAAGACCAACCTATTGAAACACCGTCTGCTGTGGAAACGGAGGGGAAGGTGGTTCATGTGATGGAGGAGATTCCAGAGGAGGAGATTCCGGAGCGTGATCGTGTGCATGGCGATGATTTAGTGCATGACAATCCTTTGGAAATGCCTCAAGTGGAGGATGAAATCTTCGAAAATGGCCCATTTGGGGAAGAAAGACCAGTGTCTGATGGATTGTCGAATGTTTTTGAGAAAGACGATACCGAGTTTGAATTTTCAGTTGCTGAAACCTTGGGTGAAAAGATGATGGGTAATGACCATTCCTTGGCGGCCAAACTGCAACAAACTCCTGGCCGTGACTTGAAATCAGTCATAGGGATTAATGATAAGTTTTTGTTCGTCAATGAGTTGTTTGGAGGAAGTATGGAAAAGTATAACAAATCCATTGAGAACCTGAACGACTTAAAGACCTTGAACGGTGCTTTGATATATCTCAACGAATTAAAGATAGAGCTTCAATGGAATAGCAGTAACGAGGGCTATCTGAAACTTAAAGAATTGGTTATGCGTAAGTTCGAATAAGCACAGCTATGTCGAAACTCTATCTTGTACCCACCCCAATTGGCAACCTTGAGGACATCACTCTACGGGCTATCCGCATACTGAAAGAGGTGGATGGCATTCTTGCTGAAGATACCCGTACCTCAGGCAACTTGCTGCGACATTTGGAAATCAGCAAGCCAATGACTGCTTTCCATATTCGCAATGAGCATCTTGTGGTGGAACGTATCGCTGAACGGATCCAAGCAGGTGAGACCTTGGCTTTGGTGACCGATGCAGGTACACCTGCCATCTCTGACCCTGGGTTTCTTTTGGTGCGCGAGTGCGTGAAACGAGGCATTGAAGTGGAGTGTCTTCCTGGGCCTACAGCATTTGTTCCGGCGTTGGTCAACTCGGGTTTGCCTGCGGAGAAGTTCATTTTTGAGGGTTTCTTGCCGCACAAGAAAGGGCGCCAGACCAAGTTGCAGGCTGTGGCCAACTATCCTTATACGACCATTCTGTACGAGTCGCCTTTCCGCTTGTTGAAGACCTTGCAACAGTTGGCTGAGGTATGTGGTCCTGAGAGAAGGGTTTGCGTCTCGCGAGAACTGACCAAGATTCATGAGGAAAATGCCCGTGGCACCTTGGCAGAGGTGATTGGGCATTTTTCAAAGAAGGAGATAAAAGGTGAAATTGTCATCGTTTTGGAAGGGACATCAGCTTTCACTCCTAATGATGATTCCGAGGAATAATAACTCAACTGTCTTGCCTGTTATGTCATTCCTTTGGGAAGTTATAAAAGGCAAGACGGTTTTCGTTTGAAGATGATTTAGAAGGCGAACGAAAGCCTTGCGTAATAATCCGTAATTACCTCTTTGCGTCCACCGTTGAAACCCAAAATATTATCAACGACGTCGATGACGGAAATGCCACAACTGAGGTAGACCCTGTGGATTTTGAGGCCTATGCCGCCGGCTGTGTACAAGCCAGTCGAGATGTAACGATGTTCACCATTGGGGTCGTTGCATGTCACATAGCCAGCGGGAATCGAATAACCGATGCGACCTTCGACAAATGGGCTGACGGGAACATAGGGAAGTGCAAATTTCAGACTGGCATAGACTGGCACTGTGTGGATGTAGGTCTCCTGCATATTCTCGAATAGGTGGCAGTGCTGGCCGTAACTTGAATAATATTCGGCACCCAATCCTATGCTGGTGATGTCCCCGATTTGGCATTCAGCCATACCGCCCACGCTGAAGTGGTATGGAATTTCGTGCATAAAGATGGAACCCCAATCCCAAATGCCGATGTCGCCGATGACATGGAATCGGAACTCACCTTTTGGGGTGTAGACGCAAGGAGCATTTCGTGGCTCAGGCCTTACAACCATCCGCTTGTGAGGATGGCGATAGCGAGGATGGGGTGGACGAATTTGTGCCTCTGCTGAAATCGACAATACAATTAAGAGGCAAAGGGATAACAACGTTTTTTTCATAAGTCTATCTTTTTTGATGATAACTTATGAATTACAAAAACCATACCAATCCTAGTTATTTCTTTAATTGCCTTTGATATGCATTCAAGCGGGCAAGGAGACTCTTTTTCACGCCGTTGGATGTGTAAGTGGCACCATTGACTGCATCCACATCCTTATTCATGGCTTCATCAACCGTGAGCCCGTTCCAAGCTTGGTAAAGGCCTCCATCCGCCACACGTTTTGCAAAGTTAGGTGTCTCTTGGTTTTCCAATAAGACGATGTTTTTGATACGTCCGTCGGCATCCAAAGCTATTAATAAAGGTGTGGGGCCGTTGAAGCCTTTCACTCCGTCAGAGTAGGGCGACGAGAATAATACCGTACCCAGTTTGCTGCCTTTTGTGTCTTTGACTTCATAATAAGCCGTGTCGATGGCTTTGGTCTTGGCGGCATTGCTGAAATAGGGTTGGACTTCCGAAACGGGCAGTTCGGGTAATTTGGGACCGCAACTGCACAAAGTCACTATGCCAATGGTCATCAGTGCGCCCAAAGTTTTCTTAATGACGTTCATTGTGTCTTGATTTTTAATTTGTGTGCAAAAATACGCAAAACCTTTCAACAATTAAACATTAAACAAAACAACAATGAAACAAAAACACTATCTTTGTGACCTCAAAACTTCAGATTATGTTAGTCATTGGTATTGCAGGCGGATCGGGTTCTGGAAAAACCACCGTCGTCAAGGAACTGGTAAGACAGCTGCCAGAAAACTCAGTTTCAGTCATTTCGCAGGACGCTTATTACTTCGATAACGGCGATAAGACGCCTGAAGAGAAGAAGCAAATCAATTTCGACCATCCTGATGCCATCGAATGGGATTTGCTCATCGACCATCTCGACCGTTTGAAAAAGGGAGAGACCATTCCTATGCCTATCTATACTTATGTGACTTGTGCCCGTTCTCAGGAAGTCATCTATGTTCATCCCACCGAAGTCATCATTGTGGAGGGCATTATGGTCTTGACCCAAGAGGAACTTCGCAAACGTATGGACATCAAGGTGTTTGTGGATACTGATGGCGATGAGCGCTTGATGCGTATCATTCGCCGCGACATCGCTGAGCGAGGCCGTACATGGGAGGATGTGCTGCGCCATTACCAAACTTTTGTCAAGCCTATGCATCAGCAGTTTATTGAACCCACAAAACGCAGTGCCGACATCATCTTGCCTCGCGGCTCAAGTCCAGTGGTTGTGGACATTTTAGCTTCACGGATTAGGATGCATTTGGGCAAATGATCGAAAGCCATATTTTTGAAGTGTGAATAACATAATGTCGAACGAAATCAATACATATGCAAAATAAGGGCATAAAAGGAAGCTTAAGTGAAATCGTTAATAAAATGAACGAGACTTATGATGGTTTGATTAATGGTTTCAGCCTGGGTGTAAATAGACGAGTCGTACCGGTGGTGACAGATGGAGAGGTGAAGGGTTGGAAGATGCAGTGTTATGAAAATGACGTATGGGTGGATTTGGGAATGTCGTTCGAGACTATGGGGGAATTGATTGAGTACTACAAGGATGAAGATAAGGAAACCTCCCAAAACCAGGAATGATACACATATTTTATTTTGGCGTCGGTCTGGAAATGGCTGACGTTTTTTCTTTATGTACATATTTTCCAAATGGGGTTTATATGGACATAAGCGGACGCAAAATGAACAAAAAAATCAACCCATTGGAAATTAGGTTGATACTTGATTGAATATGTTGCCCAACCAGAAGTATTCCTAATTCTTCTTGATGCTTTTTGCCTCTTTTTAATTCTTTAGTAATCATTGTGATAAGTTGTTTTATGTGGCATTTGAAAGAAACGGAAAGCAATGATTAGGCATAATTGTTTCAGTAATGTTTCAGTATTATTGTTTGGAACAAGAACCTTCAATAAGCCGCAAAGATAAGTTTTTTTTTGATGCGAATTGTTTTTATGAGTATTTTTGTGTCAAATATTATCTTTATGACGCAACCAACCAACAATAATCAAATTACAACTCTTACTGACTTTGTGGATTCGGTTTTCTGTGAATTGAAGTCCTGGCAGTCGGAGGAATCACCTTGTTATATTGATACTCCCTATTGCTGGAAAGATACGCTCATTCCTATTGCCGTCCGTCTATATGAGCTGGCTCAAACAGATTCTGAAGTGAATTGGTGGCTGTTGAAGCGGATGTCCCAAGTTGATTTATGTAAGGACGGCGAAGAGTATTTTGGAAAAGGTGACGTGTTTTCTTTGTTATTGCATTTTGATAGTTCCTTTTCCAGAATCATTTTGGAGAAAAGCGTGCCGCAACATGTCGATGAGCTGCTGAGTGCATTGAAAGCGGAAAAGCTGGATGCCTTTATGAATTTTATGCCCGTTGGGGAGGAGAATGCTTTAATCTATAATATAAGTCGAGTGTTGAAGCGTGTTGAAGACGTGCGAAAGATTTATAAAGATGCCCTGTCTCAGACGTGGGGAGAACCTATGGGGGTACTTTTTTTACTTATTAGACGGTTGTTTGAGTTTTTTGCAGCTTCGTACTACGACAACCATCGCCCCTGTGATGGAATGGCCTACAACTTCTTTCTTGCATTATGCCATACTCCGTACTATGGGGACAGAGGCTTTTTTTCTGACCTGATGAATAGATTAGGCGAACTATGGATTAGAGGCTTGAGAATGACCTATCTTTGCGAAAAGGATCAGATGCCACCAGTTGTCAGTCAGGCATTTTTAGAGGTGTTTCATGGTGAAAATGCCAAAGAGTTTGAAGAGTTGCGGATTAAACTTGAGGGTCAATGGAACGAAGAACTGAGGGCCAAATTGATCAAGTCCGAAGAAGGCTGGTTGAAAATTGAAAATTATTCTTTTGTTTGTAAAAGAATGAGTAGAGGTTATTCTAAGCCTCCTTATGACTGGAGAGGTAAGCCTGGTAATGTTCGTATTTATTCCGAAAGAATTCCAGGCAGCCGTGAGAAAGTGCCAGGGCGATATCGCGTTGTTGACAGAATCATTTTAGATAATGAACCGATACCGATGGAAGAGTTGAAAGCTGTTGCGACTTCCGAAGATGTTCCAAGCAAACAGGGAGTACCAGAGCAACCAAGTGAATTGAAACCTTTGCCGATACCAGGTCAAATTAAATTGTTTAAAGATGATGATTGCGTTGGTGAATTTGAGGCCATTCCTCTAAGTTTTGATAATAAAGATGCATTTCTTAGAGAACTGGCTGTTGTACTTTCCGAAAACAATTTTTTTTCACGTGACGAACAGGAAAACTTTATTCATGCATTTGACGGCACCACTGCTAGTTCTGAATCCCATTCAAAGATAAATTGGAAGAAATCAGAGGCAAGTCTATTTGCACTGTGTTATGTCTTATTTGATGAAGAGATTACTGGTAATTGGCCATTAATTGCAGACCTTTTTGTTGCTGAAGGTAAGTCGTTGGGCACTTCGAATGCATCCAAGTACAAGAAGGGAACAAATCGAAGGACAATGCAGAATCATGTAAAAGAGGCCCTTAAAAAAATAGGAGCAGTTCTGGTTTAACAATGACCTATATTCCATAAATACGCAGCTTTTATTTTTTTGTTTTTATTGTCAATGCATTGATGTGTTGACTGATTACGCTTTTTGCTAAACGATTCTTGTTTTTTGGATTTTACGGGGTATTACTGGGTTGTACTATTTCGTATTAACTTTCTGAAAATCAATATAGTACAAAGGATTAATCAAATTATTCTTTCTATTTTTGCAGGCACAAAATGCAGCGAAAATGGACGTAAAACTCATCACCATAACATCGGATGACTTCGAGCAGCTAAGAACAGACCTTATTAATACCGTGCGCGAGGAGCTAGCCAAGGCAAATGTCGGAGGCCTGGGTGCGGATGAATACCTCACCAGCAAGGAAGTATGCGAGGAGTTGGGTATCAGTAGCCGTCAGTTCCAAAAGTACCGTGACGAGCGCCGGATTGCTTTCAGCCAGTTTGGTCGGAAAATCTATGTACGACGCGGCGACTTGAACGCTTTTATCGCCAGCCATCGGATAGCATCAAGATATGAACAATAATCCTCAAACATTATTACTATGAAAAACAACCAAATCATTATCGCCTACGGCCTCACTCAAGAGGAAGCCACGGCAGTACATCGCCACCTCATTTCAACGATGGGGTGTGCATCTAAGAACATCACCATCATCACCGACCCTGCCGCCATCTTCTCGCTGCGAGCAAGTGAAGTCAATCTCGTCGGTGTAAAAGCACACGCCACGAATCAGCAACAGTGGTCGAAGCTCATGCCCGTCTGTCAGTACTTGAAAGCCAACAATATTAAGTTTCAAATCATTAAATAGTTACTAAAATTCAACGCAATGAAAAAAGAAAGTAAATCGATGTCTCAGGGCCTCAACAGCAAGAAGAACGGGCGGCACAACACGGGTGCTGCTCAAACTGGAGCAACCTTCCCCAACTGTAACATCCACTTTATGAAGGAGCTTTCGGGTCAAGTACTGGTGTCAATTGATGAATTCATTGCCAACCGCGAACTAATCCATGGCACACCAGAGGAGGGCTTCAGACTTGAAGATGGTCGCGAAGTGTTCATGGCTTGTGAACTCGAAGGAACTGTCTTCCCTCTGGATAAAGTGGCAGACTTGCTACTAAATTGTATCCTTTTTAACCACGAGGCAGTTTCCGCAGGTGTTAATTCCGATTTCACGGTTCAAGCCTACCCTATGTTAGCTAGGGCATACAAACTCTATTGCGCCATAATGGATCTCCTAAATCCTGACCATAAACGCGCCACTCTTGAGTTCATGCGCCAATTCGACGAAGAACTTTATAGCTTCTTAAAAGTCGAAGGCACAGTAAAATACTTCGACAATATCAGCCGGAGAGATCATGAAGACCTTGAGAACCCAAAGTTTTGCATTGGGTACGAGCGCATTGACGAAGATTATCTTGCCGACTTGATTTCGTTAGGCGCTTTCAGGATGCTCAAAATAGTGGAAGCAGAGGAGATTGATGACAAGATGGCCAGAATAACCCTCATGTTTACAACGTGCATGGGATATATTTTGGTCGCACAACTCCGACACATGGGAAGAAAGGCCGCTATTGAATATACCGCCAAAGAGCTTGGACCCGATAGCAAAGAGTGTGTTGAAATCGTACTCAAAATGCTCACCATCGACAAGAAGGAGGTCGCCGGTTAAGAGTCTGAGAACATCACCAGGTCAAGAATCAGAAGGAATATGAATCAGACGAATTTGAACCCACGTAGCAGGTCGCCCACAACAGCCAGACCTTAGAGAAAAGAAGTTATGTATTAGATATGTAAGTTGTTAAAAATAAAACAATTAGCAATGAAGGAAAAGAAAAAAAATAGCATTTGGCTGACAAAAGAATTCCCGCTTATCACCCTCGCGGCTTCACTCATTACATTGGGGCTGGGTTATTGGTTCCATTGCCGCACTGAGCACAAACGGGCCGAAGTGAAAAGTGCTCGTGCTTCTTCTGTCCGCTAAGAGAACAGTTCAATTTTAAATAGAAGTAAGACGCATGGAGAAGTTTAATTTGAAGCCAAGGAACAGATCGCCCACCCAGGACTCAACCCTGAGAGATTGACGGACACCTATACACATACGATAATTTATTTCAACTAAAACAATATGAATAGATTAAATAAATCTACAATCACAGGAATGGTCAACTTTAGCCGTCCTGACATCACTCAGATAGCCTGCTTCGCCACCTCAATCGCGACGCAGTCAGGAGAATTAGTCTTCACCCATAAAGCCGTTAAACCATGAGACCTTTTGTGAAATGGCCGGGCGGCAAGGCCCTGCTTTTGCCAGAGTTGCGCCAGAGGATGCCAAAGTCCATTGGCACCTATGTTGAGCCATTTGCTGGGGGTGCTGCGCTCTTCTTTGACAGGCAACCCCAGCAAGCACTCCTCAACGATGCTAACCCCAAGCTCATGAATCTCTACATCCAAGTCAGAGACCATAAGAGTGAGCTTGTTGGAAGGCTCGCATCCTATGAGACTGAGTATAATACCCTTACAACCATAAGTGCGAAGCAGGATTTTTATTACCAGTCCCGCAGTATATTCAATTCACGTGATTTCGAGACCAATCTGACGGTCCTGGATGCCGCACGCTTCGTTTTCATCAACAAGAGTTGCTTCAATGGTCTGTATCGCGAAAATAAGGCTGGCCAGTTCAACGCTGCCTTTGGTTGGAAATCTAACATCATCCTTTATGATGAAGACAACCTCACCGATTGTTCTTCCGCTTTGCAGGATGCCTTGATAATGAGCGGTGATTTTGAGGATGCGTGCCGAGACCTTACGGCTGGCGACTTCGTCTTTTTCGACCCCCCTTACGACTCAACCTTCGACGCTTACCAAGGCAACGGCTTCAGCAAGGAGGACCAAAAACGACTTTGCCGCCTCTTCCAAAGTCTTACCGAAAGAGGTGTCTATTGTATGCTCTCCAATAGCAACACGGAGTTTATCGCGGGCTTATATAGCGGTTATAGCTTTGAGAAGGTCTCGGCCAAACGCATGATCAACCGCAATGGAAACGGTCGTGAGGGCGAGGAATTGATAATAACAAACTATTAACTAATTGTAAAACAAAAATTTATACCAATGAAAAGTAATGTGTTTAACAACGAAAAGACAAGAAGTCAAGATGAGTTGCTTCAAGAAAAGAGGCGTATTCTACTCGTGGCTAGGATTGCTATTGTGTGGGGCAGGGATGACCTGTTGCCCGAATTGGAGACGCAACTCGAACAAATAAACAGCGAGTTATTAACAAGTAAAAAGAAGTCTGCCTATGAAATTCAATAATAAAGCAAGTGATTGGGGAGGTGGATTTGTTTCGGTTTTAATTGCTATTGCAACAGGTTCAGCTGGATACTTATTCTATCAATGCCGCCAAGACTATCGCTCCAAAAAAGAACAAGAGAATCGCGAGAACCGAAGACTTGAAGCTGAGCGGGAGCGCGCTAAAGAACAAAGCCAAGCCGAGAAAGAAGACCCCGAATTAAAGCTTAAGAAACAGGACAAAGAAGTAAAAGCCTATGTCTTCGAAAAGCTTGGCCTGGATGAGACAAACCCGCCCCAAAGTGAACCAGTGTGTGCCTATAAAGCAGAAGGAAAAAGGTATTCGCGACCTTCTCTGGTCGGGCCTCTTGTTTCTAAAGGCGACCTCTGTGTGGTGGTGAGTCAACCCGGCGTTGGCAAATCAATCCTCGCTTCACAAATGGGGGATGACATTGCTAGAGGTAAGGCATCCTTGTTGTTTCCTAACTCGGATGTTCATCAAGATCCGCAACCTGTTTTTTACTGGGATGCTGAGATGGATTCTGACGACATGAAAGAGCGTTATCCCGAGGGTCTAAGTGGCAATTTTGTTCGCTTTTCGCATTGCAACTATCGAGACGGTTTTTATCTTCTAAAACATATCTATGATGTGGTTTTCTCCTTGTTCACTGACGCAACGATTATCCTTGATAACTGGAAGGCACTCAGCGCAAGGATAGATGCTTATTACTTTTTGACAGGACTTAAGAAGCTCCAATCGTTATTTGAAGAAAAAGGCACTCGCTTGACCATCATTATCGTCATTCACACCACCAAAGAGGCCTGCAAGAAGTATGATGTCGATCTTGGTGATGTAGCCGGTGCCGCAGAGATAACCAGATATGCGAAAACCGTTCTTTTTGTTAACCCTATAATAGACTCGTTAGGTATTGTCGAGTTACATGATGCCAAGCGACGGAGAGCAAAAAAGAATGAGGATATCTTGCTGGTGCTCAAAGGCGGAGAAGGAACAACTGAAAACATTCACTTCGAGGCAATCTCTATGGATGATTTCAAGAAAATAGTGAATGACAGCAAGCCCGATTTTGAGGAAAAGCGTCCTGGAAGAAAATCAAAGTTCACAGACGAAGACGACCGTGATATTGCTCGGAGGCTTGAGAGTGGAGAGTCTGCTGAAGACATTGCCAAGGATTATGGAGTGAAGCCGAAAACAATCTATGATAGGGCAAAACGCTATCGAAAGAAGAAAAGCTGAGATGTGAGGTGACAGAAACTAGGGAGGCTAAGCGCCTCCCTTTTTTGTTTGTTGTAATGCCAAGCCCTTCCATCTTGTCGTAAAATATGCCTATCTTTGCGGACATGAAGCAGCGCACCTACATAGCCATCGACCTAAAGTCCTTCTACGCATCAGTCGAGTGCGTGGAACGTGGTCTTGATCCTCTGACTACAAATCTGGTCGTTGCTGATGAAAACCGTACTGAGAAAACCATCTGTCTTGCCGTATCACCATCCTTGAAGTCATACGGTATTCCTGGCCGTCCTCGTCTGTTTGAGGTGGTGCAGAAGGTCGCAGAAGTTAATCGTGAGCGGAAGAGGCAAATTGCAGGCTATCAGTTTCACGGCAAATCCTATCTTGATGCTGAACTGAAGGCCAATCCGGACTGGGAAGTGGATTATCTCATAGCGCCTCCGAGGATGGCTTATTACATCGGCTACAGCACAAGGATATACCAGGTCTATTTGAAGTATATCGCCCCTGAAGATATATACCCCTATTCCATCGACGAGGTTTTCATAGATGCTACTGACTATCTTGACAGCTATAAGACGACCGCCCATGAGTTAGCTCTGAAGATGGTAAGGGATGTGCTGAAAGAGACTGGCATAACTGCTACAGCGGGTATTGGAACCAACATGTATCTCTGCAAGGTGGCTATGGATATTGTAGCCAAGCATATTCCAGCCGATAAGGATGGCGTGAGAATCGCTGAACTTGACGAGATGAGTTATCGGCATAAACTCTGGAACCATAGGCCTCTGACAAGTTTCTGGCGTGTGGGTAAGGGTATAGCGAAGAAGTTGGAAGAACACGGCATGGACACTATGGGTAAGGTGGCGCGATGTAGCATTGATAACGAAGAACTCCTATACAGCCTTTTCGGTGTGAACGCTGAACTCCTCATAGATCATGCTTGGGGATGGGAGCCTGTCGGGATGAAGGAGGTCAAAGCCTACAAGCCCGAAACCAATTCAATCAGTGGCGGTCAGGTGCTGTCAGAGGGTTATGACTACAAAAAGGCTAAGGTCGTGACTCTTGAAATGGCCGATGATGTAGCGTTGAATCTCGTAAAGCATCATTATGTGGCGGATCAAATCGTCCTGACCATCAACTACGACGCTGAGAACTTGACAAACCCGGTGCTAAGGTCGAAATACTTTGGTGAGATTACAACTGACTACTATGGCAGACAGGTTCCAAAACACGCCCATGGAACGGCTAATCTTGATACCCACACATCATCAGGCAAGGTTATCACAGCAGCGGTTAAGGATTTGTATGCTAAAATAGTCAATCCCAATCTCCTTGTGCGCCGAATCAACCTGACCGTGAACCATGTCGTAAGTGAAGAAAATGCGGCATCACTAGCCCAACCATCCGAGCAGCTTGACCTCTTTACCAACTACGAGGAGAAAGCGCGGGATGAAGAAGAAAAAGCTGAAGAACTGGCCAAGGAACGCAAGGTGCAGGAAGCTTTACTCGGTATCAAAGAGAAATTCGGGAAGAACGCCATTCTGAAGGGTTTAAATTTCGAGGAAGGTGCGACAGCCAAGGAGAGGAATCAACAGATAGGAGGTCACAAGGCATGAACGAATACGACGATATCATCAACCTGCCGCATCATGTGTCATCGAGGCATCCCCAAATGAGCATGATGAACCGAGCCGCCCAGTTCGCCCCATTTGCTGCATTGACCGGACATGCTGCTGCTATCGAGGAAACCGCCCGCCTGACTGATGAACAAATGGAGCTGGCAGATGAAGACAATGAGATTCTGAACCAAAAGATGGCTTACTTGCGCGAGAACCTACATGAACATCCCCTCGTAACAATCACTTATTTTGAAGAGGATGGACGTAAAACCGGCGGCGCATACAAGACCATCGAAGACCAACTGCAAAACATCGACGATTATAACATGTCGCTCGTGCTGAAGACTGGCGAAACTGTCTTTTTGAGGTCGATTTTTGATATCCAATACTAGACCTGAGCCTTACAAAACACCTTACCTATTACCTATTTATCTCAAAATGTCGCGCAATGGGTTGAACTATTTGTGTGTCTCGTTCTTAACTGTTTTTCAGTTGTTTATCTTGCCATTTACTCATTACTTATTATGATTGGAAAAGTGAGGAACTGGCATATTCTGATTTTCTGGAAGTTTTGGGTAATGAGTGAATCAGATGCCTACTTTGCCTACTAGCTTCGGTTACTTTTCGGCTGTTTGAATGTCTGGTTGAATGTAAAATCATATTTTGCGTACCATCCGCCGTCACTTCGTTATATATGTATATAAATCAACTAATTAAAATAAAAAAAATGGAAAATATTGACAACGAAGCAAAGAAGATTAACGGCCAGATCATGTCGGCAAGGCCATACGAGCCGTTTTACACTAGCGATGATGGCAACGATGCTATTTTCACTGGCGAGATGAACAACAATCAAATCGAGGTGTTTTTCGCCACTATCATCAACGGTGAGCCTACTGCGGCTTGTGTGCATTATATGTACAAGGATGCCAAGGATACAATTGGTATTGCAGCAATAGTGAAACATTTCTACGAAGATGCTGTTGATACAGTGAAAAAACTGAACGATGAATAACTGGTAAAAACAGAAAGGCTGGCACGTTTTTGTGCCAGTCATTTTTTTCGATATTACATGCAATTGTGGACATAGTTGAGTAAAAATAAGACAGCGGCGTATTGCCACTGCCGTTGTTGGCTATAGTATCACATAGCCGTTTTCCCTGCGCCCATCCACCGTTTGTTTTACTATCTGACGATGATATATTTCCCCGTGCTGCTTGAAGTTGGCCTTGACGACTTGGGATAATAGTCATTGATATCCGTTGCCTTCGCGGTACGGTTATATCCATTCGCGGAATACACCTCTTGCAGTTTTTCCTTAAGTTCTTTGCAGCTGTATTTTCCTGGCGTAATTACCTTCTTCACCTCTGACTCCATATCGACAGCGTTACGGGCATCTGAGGTTTCGACCAAGCTTCTTGCATAATCGGAATCATAGAACACCTTGCCAAACTCCTTATAGCAACGGTCGACCAAAATATAGTTCTCACTCGTCTGTTCTTCGGGAGTCCATTCCACAGGTGCGCCATCGAGCTGCGCCTGATACTTTTCACAAATTGGCTTGTATGATGTTTCACGCGGTTCCCTTGGTTTAGCAACATTGATGGGGCCGGAGAAGGTGCTGCTCATATTTGACATCAGCGCAAATCCACTTTGATAGAGCTGGATTACATTTGTGGCCAGGTATTTGTCGAAGTTGAAGCTCATGTGGTTCAAAAAGAGCTTGCCATCGTCTATATAGGTGTACCGCAAGTAGATTTCCGAGATACCCATAGGATCAACAACGTCAAAACCATTGTTCATACCCTTGCAGAAATCTTCAATTCGTTGTTGTAGTGCATCTATTTTCCCGATTAACGCTGGCACATCAATATCAAAAATGTCAAGATTGTAGAAGAATACAAATCGGTCGGCATTAGGGTTGCTCCTGTTGCGATTCCTGCTCACGGCCTGCTTGATGTCTAGCCGAAGGTCTAGCATCATCGAAGGAGAATCACCGTTTAAGTAGTCTTTGGTATTTCCAGATGACACCACCACGTTCATTGCTTCGGGGTCATCCAAGTCAATGCCCTGAAAACCTGTCGACGTGATAAAGGTGAAGGTGGGTAAATTCGAGAAATCCCTTACTCTGATACCATCCAACTTCGCCCTCTTCAGTTTGGTCTCTTGTTCGTTGGAGTTGGAGCATATTATTCCTGACATGCCTTTTATGCCACATTCCTTGATGGCCTTGCATATCGAATTTACGGAATTGAGGAAGATGATGGCCTTCCTGAATTTCCTGTCACCCACCACGGCATCTTTTCCTGCTACAATAGGCTGTATCACTTCCTTCTTCAGTGCATCCGTGGGCATTCTCCTCTTGCACATCATCGGAGTTACGGTCATCGAGGTTGTCCATTTGAATTTGTATTGGTCAAGCCCCATGATCCACTCGCCGTAAGTGCCTTGGAAATAATCAACTGGTACGGGCGTTGAGGAAATCATTGTAACCCTATCTTGCAGTGGCTCCAGTTCCTTCAGCATGTAATTCAGCACGTCGATTTCTGTTGTTGAATCCGATTTCAGGTGGGATTGCGCAAAGACTTTATCCGATTCGTCGACTACAATGCGCACGTTATCCATCCGAGCAAAAGGCAGCATCCTGGCAAAGGAGTCATAGGTGCAGATGTATTTCGCCGGTTGTCTCGTTTGGCATTGGTTGAAATAATTCTGAATCGTGTAATCGTCAACATCACCTGTTACCCCTTGCACATAATAGGGGCAACGGGTTGATGGGTATTGATTAGCTTTGTTCTCTACCAACAGCTTCGTGGGCACCAATAGTAATGTATTGCAGTTTTCCTCTATGGCAACACTGGTCATTCCCACGCCGCATGTTGTTTTGTCAATGTAGGCATGGGTTGGTAAATCTTTCATTACTTCACTTGCGTAATTTGCATTATAACAATACTCTATCATATTATTCCTTTCTTTTATTTTGTTATTAAGTTTCTTGAAAAAAGCCATACCATATCAGCTGGCAATGGTTGTACATAGATAAGGATATGATGGCTAATTATCTGCTTTTCACCTTTTTTGACCGAAACATTCCTAATATAAAGATAAAACATACCCGTAAAAAAAGGTGAAGATTTGGATGGAGACGATTGCTTCGCTGCCGTCTCCATCCTTCGCCTTCGGCTCATGTAATCACACATATTTTATTCTTTTTCTCCTCCATTAGTGAATTGAAATAACCTGGCCTTCGGCTCAGCCTCTTAACTGAAAAGAGAAGAGTAATAATGATGTTTTCTCTTATCTTTCAGTTAATCAGCTAGCGAAGCCATTGTTTATGTGAAATCTCCAAAAAAAGAAAAGGGAAAACCTACAATAACATTTTGGAGCTTGCCAAAGCTCCCATGCATAGGGGCCATTCTCGAAGCCCCTATGCTATGAAATGAAATGGTATAGAGCGAAGCTATGCCTATTTGTTGTTCTTATAGTTCAGATACTTGACCCTCTCGTTGCCAAACTCGTTCCTTGCGTTATGATAACAACTAGAGACCATCGACCTTATATCTTCATTATCCAAACCAGCCCATGAATCCTTACCGAATTGACCAACCAATGACCATACCGCATTCTCATATAACACACCATCTTTGCAATAAATCACAGCCCTCTTCTTGATCTCGTTATGCCTATTTCCGTCCTTATAATAGTCAGGGTTTTTGGCATTAAATGATTTCACCAAGGAATTCATCAGCGCTTTATCGGTGCATACGGCTTGGAATGATTTGTTTAGGTCTATTTCATCTTGCGTATGTTGAAACTCTCCTCTCCCATAATTGCCACTAAAAGATTGCGTTTTAGTCGGCGGTTGTGATATGGAAAGGTCAAACAGGAAATGATAAGGTTGTAGGTTGGGGTCCTGGTTGATGAAGATATCAGGGTCCCACGACAAGAAACACCCTCTGCACAAGTCGGAACAGTTCTCATCAAATTCAGGTGTATTGGGGAAAAGGTTCTTCTTTATCTGCTTGAACATGTTATAGTGCAAACTTGGATTGGTATTGTCATGTATCATCAAAGCCTTCACACCATGCGCAGGACTCAACCACACAGCATACAAATGGAGTGGAGTTGCGTATTGGATTAACTTCTGCTTAAACACCGCTATCTTGTCAGCATTGTCAAAATCGAAGTCTAATACGATGACATTGGAGTATTGCACGAGGTTTTCTGAATTACGATAACTGAATATGCCATTTGGGGTGAATAGTGGTAAGACCTTCTTTAACTCTTTTGTCAAGAAATCATACTGACTATTCCTAATGCTTGAGATTCTTTCCTTTAATCCATAATCACCAGATTTGATCCAGCCTAGTATTTGATTTAATTCAATTCCGCCACTGGAACCATTTACATCCATGGCGTTCTTGTAAACTGATACTTTTTTTAACTCTATTTTATTGTCTTCTTTCATTATATTATGCTTATACATAATTGAGGATTTAAGTGTATCTCACCGCTTTTTTCAACAAACAAAAAAGCAGGCAGGCTATTATCTTCGCCCACCTGCCTTACCCATTTTGTTATTTGGGCGTAAAACAGCGGTTTCGGACATTCACAACAACACCCACAAAATAAAAACCCGCCATAGTATAATGGAGGGCTTTTGCCATGAAAGTGTTCATTTGTATAATTTCAACACCTTTTTGATTTCGCCATCATCCTCATTCTCACCAAACACTTCATCGTAGCAATCAAGGATCAACCGTTCTGGAAATGTCTTTGAGGCCAGCAGACGTGAGATAGCGAAGAGCCGTGAATCGCTTTCCGAATAACCTTCCAATTGATACAAGGCATTATATCCGACGAACAGCTTCTTGCAGGCTTCTGGGTCTTTGGGATTACATTGTCTAGAAAAGCAATCAAGTCCCCACGACAGAATTTTTTCGTGGTCATAGCAATAATCGATGTTGAAGTTTTCGGGCGCCAAATCCGAGTCAAATTTCGATAGGACAATCTTTTTTCCAAGATAGAACGACAAGCAGTCAGCGGCAATCTGATACGCCTTGTCAGCTTCAAGCCCACGGATAATGTTTGATATATACAGTGCGGAGAAGCAGATGGTGATATCTTCATTGTAATCACTATCAACTTCATTTCCCTTTTTGCCATAAAACTCAACAACATCCTCCAGAAACCCCTTGGCACCCAATAGATACAGTTCGCTCACGTAGTCGGCATATATCGGTCTAAAGCGTATTCCCGTTTCATCCTCTGATTTCAATTCATCCAACAGGGAAGGGCCATCATCGCCTTCAATATCAGTTAAAGCCAGTTCCGCCAATCCGGTAATTCGTTCGGTTCTTCCAATTGTCATATCGGCGATGCGTTGGTCAATCTTTTCATCATCATTCCATAATGGATCAAATAAATAGTTTCCTTTGGTGTTGCTAGCCAGATACAATTTGTATTCATCCCCCCAACTGTTATTAAGTTGGAAGGTTTTGATTTCCTCACTTCTTAGCATGGCAAGCGCACCTTTCACGTTGTCTGAGGTAAAATACAGGCACGCACCTTTATCGGTAAAAACCACATACTTGATTCCTTCTATGTCGGGTTTCTCCAGTTCGAAAAGCATGTTGACGTTGCGGTCTTCACACCTCTTCGCAATGAGTTTTTGGACGAGCGGATCGAAGATGTCTCCTTTGGGGATGTCGTAGTTGTCTGCTGAGAATTTTTTAACGACAACATTCCCGTAATTCAAAATGCATTCTTTAACATTTAACATTTTCTTTTGTTTTGTTTTTGTCATATTATTATCTTTTAAATTATTGATAATCATATTAGTAAGGATTTTAGAGGATTCAAATGACGTTTTTGTCTTTCGCTGTTTTCTGAAATGTCAAAAACACGCTTTTCGTCCGTCATTCGCCTCATATGAAAAAGACAAACATTATGATGTGGAACCTTTTACAAGCATTATTCGGAGAGCGAAGCACAGTAGCCTCCGAATGCCAGGTCAATAATACCACACCTGACGCAATTGTCAAAGATGGTATGAAAAAGATAGACAATGACGAGAAGCCATTAAGCGATATAGAGCGGCTCGAAATAAAATACGGTAATTTGTTTGAAGGGAAAGTCATCGAAACCTCCCTTCAAGAGATACTAACCGCCGTTCCCAGACATCGAGCCAGGACAGACGCTTATGATTCCCTCGTCAAGAAATTAGAGCGTGACTATGGGGTAAAGCTTATAATCACCTCACGCAAACATTCAAAAACTTTAAAACCATGAAATATTACCTGATTGGAGCCGTACTTGACACGAAAAGCTTTGGCACGGCACAGGAAATGCAAGAAGTGTTACAACGTCGATTGGACTCTTGGTTGGGAAAAGACAAAACCCAAATCAATGTGGAGGAATTAAACGACCACACTATGAAATTCACATTGTATAGGAAATATGGAAACTGGTTTGAGGATCCACAAAGATTCCAGCCCCAAACAAGCGTATTCAGTTGGGACGAGCATATCTTATTGGGCGACGACTATCAAACAGGAACAACAGCTGATTTTGAAACGCTTACAGGGAGATATGTCATTAGTTACAACGAGAACGACTTTTTCGCCGACTACAAGGAAAAGGCTAAGGAAAACCATTGCACAAGAATCAAACGCCTTGAACAACAGTCTTTTCTCGACAGGATTGAGTTTACGGTTGAGTTGTTGCAGCCGAAAAAGAAGCAGCGACCATAAAAACAAGGACAACAGACTATGGCGTTTGTTGCCCTTCTTTTTTTCCATTCCAGCCTATCTTTCTGTGGCTAAAGCTCAATCTGACTCATGCTTACTTCTCTGGCAAAGAAACCGTGAAGGAACAATATCTTCTTCATTCTCTTGTCCATGTCATTTTAATATGAGGGATGCCATCAAGGATGAAGGTCTCGGATGACTGTTTGAATCCCACCCCTTCATAGAAACCTTTGGCATACTCCTGCGCCTCAATATCAATGAGTGTAGCACCGAAATGTTCAATTGCTGCGTCTATTGCGTGAAGCATGATTTGTTTGCCATACCCTTTGCCCCGTTCAGTGGTGATGACTCTTCCGATAGAGATTTCCTTCATATGAGTACCAGCGGGACACACACGAGCCAAAGCAACGAGTTTGTCTGCCATAGTGAGCCACAGATGAATTGACCGCTGGTCGTCATCGTCCATGTCCTGATAGACGCAATTCTGTTCAACCACGAACACTTCACTGCGTACTTTCAAAAGTTCGTACAGCTCATCCGTGGTCAGTTCCTGGAACGTTTTTTTATGCAAAACGGCGTTCATCGAGATTATATATTAAAGGTATTGACTGCAAAAATACGTTATTTTATAATATCAACGAGGCTGTCTTATGTCTTAGCCATAAGCAAATATGATTCATTGTTTGTTCCCCGCTTTTTCCAAATCCTCCGTCCCATATCCTCTGAAAGCCTTATAATTGAAATACAACAATTTACACAATCAGACACCAATGTTTTGCAGGTTTATGAAGAATAATCCAGCGATAAAAACAACGGGGCATCACTTGGAATCGTGTACTTATGACTATGCATGATTACATCTGATTTAGCCAGTCTGAACAACATATAGGAGCCAATACCCCACGAAAAGAACGAAAAAACGGGGGTTGGCTCCCTTTTTTTTGCTCGTTTTTTCTTCCTTGTATAATTCCTTAACAGCCTTATATATAGAGAATTACATTATTATTTACTAACCATTAAAAGAAAGGAAAACTATGATTAAAATTTTGAAGATTACGGGCGAAATCATCTTTATCGTCCTGGGTGGCATTGAATTGATAGAAACCATCCGAAACATGAAAAAAGAGAAACAAACACAAACCACCTAAACCTATTTGCTATGACTAAATTCGAAAAAGGTGGCGACATTTTCATCTTGGTTTTAGAGACAATCGTGGTTATCGCAAAGAACAGCAAGAAACTACGGAAGCTAATCACCAAGAAAGCATCGAAAATCAAATAACAACAACCAACAAAACAACACATTATGAACAACGAAATCATTACGGATGAGGTTATCACAGAACAACCACATCCAAATTTCATTGAGAGCAACACCCAGGCCATTACGCTTGGGGAAATTGCAGACAAATGTATTGTACCGACTTTCAGCGATAACACTTTGACCATCAGCCATCAAGACTTTTGCATGGCTGCCTACAAGGCCGCTGAAGATATTTTCGGACATCTTACACCAATCGAATGCCGCGTATCTCATCCAATCAACGGAAGAATACCCACCGCATTACATAAGAAGGCAACTGAGCTGACTGACGAAGAAAAGACCATCTACTACCAACGACTTGCATGGATCGCTAAGGTCAGCTCTTGTACCAGAAACATCGACGGGCAGGAAATCCACCTCACTATCGGGGGAGTTAGAGCCTACTCGGAAGACAAACTATACAACCGGCCATCTGCTTTGAAGTTTAAAATCTTTGTCGGATGGCAAGTACGTGTTTGCAGCAACCTTATGCTACAGACAGACGGATTTTCAGGAACCATCGACTGTATGACTAGTGCCGACATAAACCAGAAAGCACTTGAACTTTTCAGCAGATTCAACCCTGAGAAAGACAACAATCTGAATGCCTTGGCCCAATTACAGGACACCAGGCTGACAGAAGACCAGTTCTGCCACATTATCGGAAGAATGCGACTATTGCAAGCTCTTCCCGTGGCACAACAACGAGAGATTCCCCAGTTTTTGCTGGGAGATCAAGTAATCAACGAAGCAACGAGACAATATGTCGTAAATCCCAATTTCGGAAGAAAGAAATCTGGAGACGACGGCATATCCACATTCGATTTGATGCAACTTTTGAACGAAGCCGTGAAGTCGAGCTATATCGACAAATGGCTTGAACGAAATGCCAATTGCACCGAATTTGCTACCGGAATCAGAAAAGCCCTTAGACACCAAGACACGGAAGGCTACGACTGGTTCCTCAACTGAACTGAAGAGAAATCTATCAGTAGGGGCTTTTTTTGCCCTTTTTACCATGGAGACACACATTATCAAAGTATTCAACAGAGATTTTGTGTGCCTCCATTTTTCATGCAATCAAAAATACATCAACAATTTAAAATCTCAAAAAAAATGGAAAACAACACCAATCAAGAAGAAATGAGAAGAGAGGGTTTCAATAACCTTTACGCTCTCAATGTCAACGACCGTACCGAGAAGAAAAACGGACTGACTTACCTGACCTGGGCTGTGGCTTGGGCAGAATTCAAGAAGCAATATCCTTCGGCGACCTATCGGATCGTGAAAGATGCCAACACCAACTTGCCCTATTTCGTGGATGAAAGATTGGGAATCATCGTCTATACCGAAGTTACGGTTGACGGCTTGACTTACGAAATGTGGCTCCCCGTTATGGATGGAGCGAACAAGGCCATGAGACTTGAACCCTATACTTATCAGGTATGGGATAAGTACAAAAACAACTATGTCGAAAAGAAAGTTGATGCAGCCACTATGTTTGACATCAACAAGACCATTATGAGATGCTTAGTGAAGAATTTGGCTATGTTCGGCCTCGGATTATATATCTATGCCGGAGAAGATTTGCCTGAAGAAACATCTGAAACCACGGCTGAGGTAACGAAAACCGAACCCATCAAACCAAAGCGTACCTACACCAGAAGGGCTACCGCAGCTCCAACTGAAAAGTATGCACCTATCAAAGCAGCATTACAGGCAACCACTACCACTGCTGCATTACTCGCCCTCTACAACCAACACAAGAACGAAGTGGAGGGTAATCCTGAAATCAAGGCTCTCTTCACCCAACGTCGAGAGCAATTACAAACCAATAAAGCAGCTTAATTATGGCAAAACGAATTGAACTTACAGACAGCGGTGTGATATTCGACCCTACCCAACACACCTACGAACTGAATGGCAACTACCTTTCGGGAATTACGGAACTCCTTCAAAGACAGCTATTTCCGAACGAATACGCCAACATACCGAAGGCTATCTTACAACAAGCAGCGGACTATGGGACCTCAGTGCATCAATCATGTGAGGACTTCGATTCTCAGTGGATAAATGACGGAACCCAAGAAGTTCAAGATTATATTGAACTTTGTACGACACACAATCTGACCCACGAGGCGAGCGAATATACCGTAACGGATTTCACCAACTATGCCTCAAACATCGACAAGGTTTTCAGAATCTCGGACAGCACTTTCGATTTGGCCGATCTCAAGACCTATGGAAAGATGACACCTGAAAAACTGGAGAAGGCACGGTGGCAATTGTCCATTTATGCCTATCTATTCGAACTTCAGAACAAGAAAGCGAAGGCAAGGGAACTCTACATTCTCCACATTCGCAACAAGCAAAAGAAAGACGGCACTTTCGACCACATATCCGCACTCATCCCGGTCAAGCGAATCCCGTCCGAAATCTGCAAGGAACTGCTCGACACAGACCTTAGAGGCGAGCAATTTCAAAGCCCATACGATTTGCCAAAAGAAATCAGCACCCAAGAGCAACACATTCGAGAGCTGATTCTGACCAAGGAAGCCGTAGAGGAAGAACTTAGCGGCATCAAATCACAAATCCTCACAGAAATGGAATCCAGAAACGTGAAGACCTGGATCACCGATGGAGGAATACGACTCACGAGAAAACTACCAACAACCAGGACCAGCCTCAACCTCACATTGCTTAAGGAAGAGCATCCTGAGATTGACTACGACAAGTACATGAGAGAATCGCAAGTGTCAGGAAGCCTAACCATTGCAATCTGACCACCATTCGGGCTAAAACGCTCTGAATACCATCGAAGAGAGGGGTATCACAAAACGATACTCCTCTTTTTTTATGCCTAAATGAAAACAACAAATTCAAAATCAACAAACTATGTTATATTACAATTTCAAAGACTATGCCGGATTCAAGGAACGCTTCGGCATGGTGGAACACGGTAATGGCGAGAAATCAAGAAAGAACAAAATCCTTCTCGCCTACATCAAGCAACCGTCACTTTTCAAACAGGCGGTTGAGACAGGCGATTACTCTCTTATCAATATCGCCTCAATGTCAGAACTGAAACAGACAATGCTAGAAAGAATAAAGCAATCGGGTAAGAGTCTGAGATATGAGGTAAAGCTCATCAACTACACATTCAAGTCATCAAAATTCGAGACGGACGAATTCAACGGTCTCTGTGAAGATGGCGACCCCAAGTCCTGCCGCTACATCAACCATAGCAACGAAGGCAGGATATTCAAGATGAAAGCAGGCAAGTTTATCAGAAGCCTAATCCTTGAAACCGAATTTGGCCAGACACTTCCCGAACAAGTGCTTAACTGGCTATCCGAGGAGTTTACCCAAGAGTGGCAGACTTTCACGCTTTCCACTTTCCCCGAGAATAAGCTTTTTGTGAACGACAACTTTGCTGACATCTACAGTTCCGATCGATGCAAGGGCAACTTCCATTCCTGCATGACCAACGAGGAATTTTATACCTACTACCAAGATTCTGTAAAGGCGAAAGCTGCATACCTTGAAAATGAAGAGGGAGAGATTATCGCAAGATGCATCATATTCCCAGAGGTGTACGACGAGAACGGAAAGGTTTGGAGACTGGCCGAAAGACAATACTCCACTGAATGCGATGATGTTTTGAAACGAGCCTTGGTCGATGCTTTGATACGAGGCAACCATATCGACGGCTACAAAAAAGTGGGCGCAGGATGCTCAGATACGAGAGAATTTGTAGACATAAATGGGAACTCTCTGGCTGACAAGAAATTCTATATTAATTGCAGACTGGAAACCTATGGGACTTTAAGCTATCAAGACTCTTTCAGATACTACAACTACAGCGAAGAGAAGGCTTACAACTATTCCGACTGTCATTACAGCTATTGCCTGGACACAACTGATGGATCTATTGATGGGGATGATGACGACGAACCACAGGAATATGACAGCTACCACGATGCAGATGCCTACGAAGTGGTGACGGTATATGTTCATGGAGAACGAGAAACATGTGATATTGACCGATTGGATGATTTCATCGAAATCAATGGAACCTACTACCATGAGGATGACGTGACAATTTGCAGAAATTGCGGAAAGAGTTACCTTTCCGAAGATGGCGTGTACTCTGAAATCACCGACAATTATTACTGCTGTGAGGAATGCCGCCAGAAAGCCGATGAAACCTATAAACAGCAACATTGGTACTACAGCGACTACGACCAAAGCTATTTCGAAGACACAAAAGACCTTACCACCTACCTGCATTGGGACTGGAATGTGGTCAATTATGAAGTCAAGACCATCAGCAAACACTCGCTCGACAAGTATTCCGACCAATTCCATCTATACGAGGGAGTTTACTACGACAGGCTCAATCCACAAACGGGAATGCCTTACTATGCTGAGGAAAACGAAATCCTACAATCAGCCTAAACATGAATTATTAACCAAAGGGGGATTTGCTGGTTGAAAAGGCCAGTTTATTCCCCTATATCAATAACACATTAAGAATTATGAAACTACTAAAGGAATTATTCAAGATCTACTCACCTTCAGGCAACGAAAAGAAGATGAGGAAATTTATCAAGTGGTGGGTCAGGAACAACATATCCGAAGCCACCATTAAGACTGACCAAACAGGAAACATCTATGTGACGAAAGGCGAAGCGGAAACCTATCCATGCTTGGCCGCCCACATCGATCAAGTCCAAAAAATCCACAGCAAAGACTTTGAAGCCATCGAGACCAAAGACATTATCATTGGCTTCTCCCGAAAGAACAAGCGACAAGAGGGACTTGGAGCTGATGATAAGGTAGGAGTTTGGGTGAATCTCAGGTGCCTCCAGAAATTTGATCACATCAAGGCCGTGTTTTTTGTCGGCGAGGAAGTGGGATGTGTAGGCTCAGGGAAATGTGACATGAGCTTTTTCGACGATTGCAGGTTCGTCATCCAATGCGACAGACGAAACGGGAACGACCTGATTACGACTATTGGCGGGTGGACAAATCTATGCTCGCCCGAATTTGTGAAAGCCATACAACCGGAACTTTTTGGCTACAAGGAAGAGTGTGGCCTTATTACGGATGTTGGAGAGCTTAAAGAACGAGGCCTTAAAGTATCGGCCATCAATCTCAGTTGTGGATATTACGAGCCGCATACTGACAGAGAGTTCATTATCAAGGAAGAAGTGCTGAATTGCTTGAAATTTGTCGAGCATATCATCAGCACCTGCACCGATGTCTATCCCCACGAAGACGACGACTGTTTTTTTGGAAGAAACGGATGGGACGACTCATGGGAAGAAGAATATGAGGAGGCCTATCAAAGCATCGAATGTGACTTGCTCAACCATCCCTGGCTGACCACAGAACAGATACTGAATGCTTACAAGGGCTACTTTTTCTCACTGAAAGAAGGGGACCTGAGACAAATTATCGAGGAAGTCAAGAACATCAACTTTATCGCCGACACGGACTTATTTTCATTTGAACCTAAAACGCAACAAAATGAAGCCAAACTTTAAAGCAAATACCAAAAGAGAATAGAAATATGAACAAGAAACAAGTAATCAGCAATCAATCCAACTCAAAAACTAAAAAGGCAGTGGTTGGACAAATTGTTAACATGCTCAACAATAACATCCTCGAAAATGCAGGCCCGGAACCTTTCATGGGATGGGTAGAGGACGGTGACGTATTTGTAGACACATTATCTGAAAGTGAGGTAAATCAGGCAATCGAGCTTTCAATGGAAGTCGCACCATATATCGATAAAATCTCACAGATTCTTGCCTGATGCCATTTCTAAAACACTAAAAACAATCAACTATGGCAACTAGAAAAATGACATTAAAGTATTGGAACTCATTATCAAATGGTTCCAAGGAAAGAGCATTGCACCACGTATTTCCAACCATGAAATGCACTGTTGAAATGCTTTTGGATGAACAACCGAACCTCAAAAACGACTTGTGGAAATTCGTCTGGAGAAAAGTCAGAATCCCGATCGAATCCTATTACAAGACGGTAGTTAACGGAACTTATTTACCTTAAAAACAAGAAAATATGAAAACCAATATTAACACGGAGCTATTCAAGAAATATGCACCAAAAAAGAAAATTGAGATAATCAAATCTCTGACACAAGAAGATCTATTGGCTATCACTCCGAAAACTGTCACAAGGATAGTCAAGGAAGCTGGCGAAGGCAAGAAAGGCTCGCCCAACAAATACCTTCGAATCAGACTGGGTTTGAGGAAAGGGAACAACTGGAACTCGACGCTTGAAGGTGTTGGAGTTCACAGCAAGAGGCTTTATGTTAGCCTGTATATTCAAATGGACTCGACTGACACCGAGAACACCGAATACTACAGCACATTCTTTAGCGGAGAGAGATACAGAGGGACATGCCAGGAATCAGATAGATACGGCAATCCCAACTATCACTATTTCTTCTATGATGACGAGGATAGAGCTGCATGTATTAGAAGCATCCTACTCGAATATGTTTACACCAAGTACGCTGACAAACTTAACCCTAAAAACGATTGATGCTATGGGACTGAGATTATATGTAGCGAAAACCTACAAAGTTGAATTTGACTATGGTATAGCATTCAACTACAAAGTGAGCGAATTTCACGACTTGCTAGATTCACTGAATGTAAACTATTCAGGCGAGAATTGGGATGATAGGTTCGATGTTGACAAAGAAGAATGGCTGAAAGGAATTGAGGCATTGAAGAACCTCGACCAACTTGAAGCATCAGAACGAGAAGACATCAAAAACGCATTAGATTGCTGCGAATATACTCTGGAAGAAGCAATTGAGCTGTTCCAAGGGTATTATGATGTAGCAGACCCCGATCACGATTACTTAGAATTTCAATTTTTGTAAGGCTATGGAACAACTTGAAGAATTTGACTATGGAATCGCCGAGTATATTTGGAAGATTCTGAAAACGCAGCAACCTATTGTATGGAGTTGGGGAGTTGATCCTGACTCAGTAAAGACCATCAAGAACGGCACCCAATTTCATATTCAAGGTTTTCTGATGACTGGAACCGTGAAGATAACCTACGACGAAGGCATGGATCTATTTGACATAGAGTTTCTGCCAGACGACGACAAGCCCAGGAAAGCAATCTTAGGCTTATATCTTGACCAAATCGTTTCTGTGATAGATAAGCATGTCGAGTATTGCGATAATTATGAGGAACGGATTTCTGATGAATACAGGCTTATCGTGGTTCCGTAATTATCACATATTTTAAGTTACAACAAAAAAGAAGGGAGTGATTGGATTTTTTGCCGGTTGCTCCCTTCAATCGTTCAAAAATAATGGGTGTTCAAAAATAAATCTGATTACGCCATTTTGAACACCATTCCAACCATTCAACAACAAATCTTTGATTTAATTATGAACACTAACAACACCAAGGCGGTCATCTATGCCCGTGTGTCATCCCAAACCGACAGACAAGACACGACAAGACAGGTGGCCGATTTGAAACGATTCGCCTTATCACAGGAAATGGAAATTGTGAAAACCTTTGAGGAACACATATCCGGGGCGAAAAAGCTTGAGGAACGGGAGATTCTTACGCAGTGCCTCGAATACTGCAAGAACAATTCCGTCAATTATCTACTTATCTCAGAACTATCGCGACTTGGACGATCCACGCTCCAGGTTTTGCGAAGCCTTGAGATTCTGCATGAGGCCAAAGTATGCGTCTATATCCAGAACATCGGCCTTTATTCGCTGCAATCCGATGGTGCGGTCAACCCCGTGGCTTCCATTATGATCACCATACTCGCAGAAATGTCTAATATTGAGAGAAGCAACATTCAGTATCGTCTCAATAGTGGGCGGCAGCAATATATCAATCGAGGAGGTAAGCTTGGGCGGCGTAAAGGTAGCGTTAAGACCATCGAGCAAAAGAAGGAGGAATACAAGGAGGTTATATCGCTACTGAAACGCGGGTATAGCATCAGAAATGTGGCTAGGCTGACGGGTTTTAGCATACAGACCGTGCAGACAATTAAAAACCAATTCGTAAACAATAATTGAAAGGAGGAACAACCATGATTAGCATTTTGGAACACATCAAGACAGCATTTCTGAAAATCATCAAAGACATCGTTATCATCTATTAAAAAGAAAGGAGAACAAATTATGCCAAACTGGGCTTCAACTTCTTATGTATTTAAAGCAAAGAATCAAGAACAAGCGAAAGACCTTTATGAAAAAATCGACAGCCTCGCCAAAATGGAAAAGCCACTTGTTGAAAATGGCTTTGGTAAACTATGGATGGGCTGCTTGGTTAACTTACTCGGCGGTGACTGGAATAAAGTGTACTGCCGTGGAGAAATAATCGACTACAACCTTACCGACGGCCATGTATGTATATCATGTGAAACTGCTTGGGACGAAATGCCTGAGTTTAGACACTTCCTTGAACAGCAATATCCAGGCTCCAAAATCTACTATTGTGTGGAAGAATGCGGTAATGAAGTATATGCCACAAACGATGCCGACGGAGAGTGTTTCAAAGACCGATACTGCCTCGACTCTTATGATGGCTTGGAATACTTTGAGACCATAGAAGAAGCAGCTGAGTACATCGGGGAAATCATTGGGAAGGAACTAAAATCAGACTTTGCCGAGATTGAGAACGCCATCGACAACTATATGGAAGAGCATAACAACGATGAAAAATGTTGGATGAGTCTCCATAAATTTGATGTGGTTGATGATTGAAGCGACAGGGAAACGGACTGTAAAAAGTCCGTTTTTCTTTTTTTTTCGATACCAATGGAGCTTTATTGGCGGACAGGGATTAAGCAGTGGCGAAATGGTGGCGGCAGAGGCACTTGGCGGCTGCAACTGCGCTTCCAACTCACAAAGCGCGATGGACGATGGCAGCTCACTGAAGCAAGGGCATCGACATATTGAGAATAAAACAACTTTTCCGAAAAAATTGAAATACAATCCGCAAAATGTGAAATTACCGTTTTGCGGATTCTTCGTTTTTTTGCAAAAACTAAATCACTATGAAAGCAACAAGACTAATCATCGCAGCATTTGCCCTGCTTATAGCCACGGGCTGCAACGGACAAAGCAAACAAGAAGTCAAACCATCAAATAACACAGCAATGAGCAAATCCATCGTCATCTTCTTCTCCCATGCGGGCGACAATTACAGCGTGGGCAACATCGAGGTCGGCAATACCAAGATTGTGGCCGACTACATCTCGGAAATCGCGGGTGCGGACCAGTTTGAAATCGTCACCCACAAATACGACGGCATGGCCTACACGCCGCTCATCAACCTCGCCAAGGAGGAGGCCAACCGTGGCGAACTGCCACCTTACGAGGGCGACGCCCCCGACTTTGCACAGTACGACACCGTCTTCATCGGCGGTCCCGTGTGGTGGGGCACCTACCCGCAGGTGA
>CAMJHP010000015.1 GCA_946405575.1 uncultured Bacteroidales bacterium
GCGACAGAAGAAACAAGAAGCGCGAATTCCGCAGCCTGTGGATTGTCCGTATCAACGCCGCCGTGCGCGAATATGGTATGAACTACAGCCAATTTATGGACAAACTCACCAAGTCGGGTATCGAAATTAACCGCAAGGTCCTTGCCGACCTCGCCCTCAACGATCCTCAGGCTTTCAAGGCCATCGTCGACCAAGTGAAGTAAGTTCGCGTTATTGTTTTGATAACAAGGAAGACCTGCCTTTGTGGTGGGTCTTTTTTTTGCGGTTGCCGTGGTACGACAGTCCAACAGCACAGGGCTGTAGGACTGTCACGCTGTGGCAGCCGCAAACGATTATTATTATGGTGCGGTTTAAGGAAAATACGTATCTTTGCAATCAATATGAACTTCAAACTAGTATCAGATTTTCAGCCCACCGGCGACCAGCCTGAAGCCATCAAGCAGTTGGTCGAAGGCATTCGGCGTGGTGACCGTGCTCAAACGCTGCTCGGTGTGACTGGTTCAGGTAAAACTTTTACCATTGCCAATGTGTTGGCCCAATTGAATCGTCCTGCCTTGGTGTTGAGCCATAACAAGACTTTGGCGGCACAGCTCTTTGGTGAGTTCAAGCAATTTTTCCCTGAAAACGCGGTGGAGTATTTCGTTTCCTATTACGACTACTACCAACCCGAGGCGTTCATCCCTGCCACGAATACCTATATAGAGAAGGACTTGGCCATCAATTCGGAAATTGACAAAATGCGCTTGGCCACGACTTCGGCCTTGCTTTCAGGGCGGCGTGATATCATTGTGGTATCCTCGGTGTCATGCCTTTATGGCATTGGTAACCCAGACGATTTTGGCAAGAACATCATCTATTTGGAACGCGGTATGAAAATCAGTCGTGACGATGTGGCAAAGGCCTTGGTGGGAGCTTTGTACGTACGCAACGAGATTGAATTCACTCAAGGTAAGTTTAGGGTGAAAGGGGAGACAATGGATGTGTTTCCCGCTTATGCGGACTATGCCTATCGCATCGTGTTTTGGGATGACGAGATCGACAGTTTGGAGATGTTCAATCCTGTGACTGGTCGTCGTTTGGAGGAGCTCACAGAACTGACCCTTTTCCCAGCCAACATCTTTGTGACTTCGCAGAGTAAGTTGAATTCTGCAGTAGTGGAAATTCAGGATGATATGTTTAAGCAGGCTGAGTATTTCCGTGAGATTGGAAAGAATCTTGAGGCCAAGCGCTTGGAAGACCGTGTGAACTTTGACATTGAGATGATGAAAGAGTTGGGCTATTGCTCCGGTATAGAGAATTATTCGCGCTATTTTGATGGGCGCAGTCCTGGCTCGCGGCCGTTCTGCCTACTCGATTATTTTCCTGATGACTTTATCACTGTCATTGACGAAAGCCATGTCACCATCCCTCAAATCCGAGGTATGCATGGGGGCGACCGTTCGCGCAAACAGACTTTGGTGGAATACGGTTTCCGTTTGCCTTCTGCATTGGACAATAGACCTTTGCAGTTTGATGAGTTTGAGACTCTTACGGGACAGACTATCTATGTCAGTGCCACGCCTGCCGAGTTTGAACTTCAGCAGAGTGAGGGCGTGTATGTGGAACAGCTGATTCGGCCAACGGGACTACTCGACCCGCTTATTGAGGTGCGGCCGAGTCTAAACCAAGTTGACGACTTGATTGATGAAATTCACAAGGTGGTGGAAAAGAACCAGCGCGTACTTGTCACAACTTTGACGAAACGTATGGCCGAAGAACTTAATACATATCTCAACAACTTGAAAATCAAGACCCGATATATCCATTCTGATGTGGATACTATGGAGCGTGTGGAAATTCTGCAAGGCTTGCGTATGGGTGATTTTGATGTTCTGGTTGGTGTGAACCTTTTGCGCGAAGGTTTGGATTTGCCTGAAGTCAGTTTGGTAGCCATCCTGGATGCTGACAAGGAAGGTTTCCTGCGTTCGGAGCGCTCTTTGACACAAACTGCGGGTCGAGCAGCGCGTAATTCCGAAAGTAAGGTTATTATGTATGCAGACACCATCACGGATTCTATGCGCAAGACCATTGACGAGACGGCTCGCCGTCGTTCTAAGCAAATGGCTTACAATGAGGCACATGGCATCGTCCCCAAGACTATTGTCAAAGCCATTGACAATTCTTTGGGTACTTTGAAAGGCAAAGGAGAAATTCCAATGTCGTATGGTCAACAGGTTTCGACGACTACTATTGCGGCTGAGAGCCAGCTGTCTTATATGTCGAAGGAACAACTGCAGAAAGCTGTCCAACAAGCGAAGAAGAATATGGAGAAAGCCGTCAAGGAGATGGACTTCCTTGCTGCGGCGAAGTATAGGGATGAAATGGTGGCATTGCAGGAATGCTTGGATAAAGTGAAGTGATGTTATGAGTGCCCAGACACGTGCCATATTAAAGCAATATTGGGGCTATCCTTCCTTCCGTCCTCTGCAAGAAGACATTATAGACTCGGTGATGGCGGGCAATGATACGCTTGCTCTCCTGCCTACGGGCGGCGGCAAGAGTATCTGTTTTCAGGTACCAGCTATGGCTATGGATGGACTTTGTCTGGTCATTACGCCACTCATCGCTCTGATGAAGGATCAGGTGGCCCATCTCGTGGAGAAAGGCATCCCTGCTGCTGCCATCTATTCTGGTATGCACCCCGATGCATTGGAGCTGGCCTATAATCAAGCGGCATACGGACGGCTGAAATTCCTCTATGTCTCGCCCGAACGTCTCCAGACCAATGCTTTCATCGAAGCACTGCAAAAAATGAAAGTCTGTCTGCTGACTGTCGATGAGTCGCATTGCATCTCACAGTGGGGTTATGACTTTCGCCCACCTTACTTGAAGATTGCGGACATAAGGCCCTATTTGCCCCATACACCAGTGCTGGCATTGACCGCCACGGCAACGGCCAAAGTGGTCGACGATATTCAGTTGAGGCTTGGCTTCAAGCAAAAGAATGTCTTCCAAAGTAGTTTCGAGCGCAAGAATGTGACCTACAATGTGTATCACGAGGCTGACAAATATGGAGTGTTGCGCTGCAAGTTGGAGGCTATGTCGGAAGGCAGTGCTATAGTCTATGTACGTAACCGCAAACGGACACAGATTATTTCTGACTGGCTTAACTCGGTGGGCATTTCCGCGACTTTCTATCATGCCGGTTTGGATGGCAAGACACGCGATGAGCGGCAATACTTATGGATGAAAGGTAAGGTGAAGGTTGTCGTTGCCACTAATGCTTTCGGTATGGGTATTGATAAACCTGATGTGCGCCTCGTCATCCATATGGAATTGCCCGATAGCATCGAAGCTTATTTTCAGGAGGCTGGTCGTGCTGGTCGCGATCTGAAGCCTTCCGAGGCCATCTTGCTTGTTTCGCCTGCTGATGTCAAGAAGTTGCAAGAGAATTTGACACAGTCATTCCCTGAGTTAGATAGAATTAAATTGATTTACAATGCTTTGGGAAATTATTTCAATATTCCCATAGGGGCAGGGGAAAATATATCGTATCCTTTTGTCATTAGCGATTTTGCCAATCGTTATGGATTCTCTGTCGTCGAGGTTTTCCACACAATGAAAATCCTTGAAAAGGAAGGCTTTCTGATGCTTTCCGACAGCTTCGATGAGTCTTCCAAGGTAATGATAAAAGCCTCACGTGACGAAATCTATGGTTTTCAGGTCAATAACCCACAATTTGGTGAACTCATCAAGTTTATGCTTAGGAGTCTACCAGGAGTGATGACTGATTTTGTGAAAATCAATGAGGAAATGATGGCGAAGAAAACAGGTATGTCTTCTGATAAAGTTATTGAGCAGCTGAAAAGACTTGACTCATATAGCTTTCTTTCCTATGCGCCACGAAAGGATAAGCCACAGGTGTTATTCCTTTCTGAATTTGTTGATACAAGGCATTTTGGACTGTCAAAAGAAAATTACTATGACAGGAAAAACGATGCTGAAGCGCGAGTGAAGGCGGTTATTGGCTTTGTGAATAATGATGAGGAGTGTCGCAGTGTGCAGCTGTTGAGCTATTTCAATGAAAAGACGAAGAATACATGCGGTCATTGTGATGTTTGTGTGAAGCAAAACAGCAAAAGGGTTCCGTATGATAAGATAGAGGAAAGAGTGCAAAGTGTAATGAGTGAAACAGCTCAACCGATGAAAGATGTGTTGAAGAAGTGCTCGGAATTTGATGAAGCCAAAGTGTTGGATTCCATTCGGTTTCTTGTCGACAGTGGAGTTTTGCAGTTGGAAAAAGATGGTTCAGTGAAAAAGAAGAACAACAAAAAAAGCCGTCATTTGTGACGGCTTTTTTTGTTACTTTTGGATACTATTATTTCAGCATATTGGCAGCGGCTTTGAACTTCACGACTTCCTTAGCAGCAATATTGATGGATTTACCCGTTTTGGGGTTACGGCCTTGTCTGGCGGGGCGTTTGGCAACAGACATAGTTCCAAAACCAACAAGTGCGATCTTACCGTCCTTCTTCAGTTCATCTTTTGTGACATCCATAAAAGCATCAATAGCCTTTCTTGCGTCAACTTTGGTCATACCCGCCTTCTCGGCGATAGCGTTGATTAATTCTACTTTATTCATAGTTAGTTGTTATTAGTGGTTAAACTTTTACCCGACAAAAATAGTGCATTTTTGAATAATGCAAGCACTTTTAGAAAAAAATGTGATTATTTTTGCGAAAAAAATACTAAAAAAGTCAAAAATAGTATATTTCTCTCATTCAGTGACTGTTTTCCAAAGGCCATTTAGCTGTTTGCCTCTCAAAAATTCGGCAATTGACATACTCTTTTTCCCTGCTTGTTGGACAGTGGTCAGATGGATGTATCCGTCTTTTAGCGCAACTTTGAGGGTCGTCTTATTGTCAGTTATGACGCTGCCGACAGCAGTATTGTGTGGGCACAATTCAATCTCTGAAGAAAAAATTTTCAAATCAACAATGTCGTTGCTTTCTGATTGTATTCTGGTGTGGGCAGCAGGATAGGGTGACAATCCTCTGATGTGGTTGAAAACGGTCTGGCAGTCTAGGCTCCAATCCACATTGCAAAATTCCTTTGAAATCTTGGGTGCTGGCTTCAGGGTTTGATAGGAAACGAGTCCTTCTTGTGGTAGTGCTTGAACATTTCCGTTTTCTATTATCTTAATGGTCTCGACAACAACTTTATTGCCAAGCAACATTAGTTTGTCATGGAGCTCTCCGGCAGTTTCGTCCTGACGTATGCTGACTTTCTCGCGCAAAATGATAGCTCCTTTATCGATTTCCTCATTGAGGAAGAAGGTAGTGAGTCCCGTTTCAGTCTCACCATTGATAATGGCAAAGTTGATGGGGGCCGCACCACGATATTGGGGTAGGAGAGAAGCGTGGAGGTTAAACGTGCCATATTTTGGCATTTGCCAAACTACAGCGGGCAACATTCTGAAAGCCACTACTATAAAAAGATTGGCTTGGTAGGAGGCTAATTGCTCTAGGAAAACTTGATCTTTGAGCTTTTCGGGTTGCAACAAAGGCAGTTTATGTTCCAAGGCAGTCTTTTTGACTTCTGAATATTGTATTTTTCTGCCGCGACCAGCAGGTTTATCGGGCATAGTGACGACAACGGCGACTTCATAACCGGCTCCAAGGATGGCTTCCAATTGTGAGGCGGCAAATTCTGGGGTGCCAAAGTAGGCAATTCTGATTTTGTTCTCCATAATCTATCATAAAAATGCCTGACCCAATCGAGCCAGGCATTCCTTATAATAATAAACTATAAACTATTTCATTTTTTCTTCGAGATATGCGATGCTCTTGTTGATATCGAAAGCCTCGTTGCTATTCGGGTAGTCCTTTTTCAAGGTCTTGTAGGTCTCTAAAGCCTTGGCGTAGTTGCCCATAATCTCATAGGTCATACCCAATTTCATAAGGTGCATCGGTGAAGAGAAGTCATTAGCGTTCTTCTTTGCGGCTTTTTCGTAATAGGAAATGGCATTTTGTTGGTCGCCAAGTTCAAGATAACAGTCGCCGATAAGACCTAAAGCCAGAGGTGACAACACCTTGTCGTCGTTTGTGTATTTCTTGAGGTATTCTATCGCATTGTTGTAGTCGCTTTGCTTCAGATAGCAGAGACCTGCATAGTAGGCAGCGAGCTTGCCCGCTTTGGTCGAACCATAGTCCTTGACTATGTCGAGGAAACCGACCTTTTCACCGTCACCATTCAAGGCAGTGGAATAGTCCTCGTTTTCCATATAATATGATGCAAAGTCAACGGCTTGTGCGGCTTTCTGCTCAAAAGTGATTTCTTGTGGGAAACTCAGGTTTTTAGCTGTCTCATTGCGCTTTTTCTTGTAGTTAGTGATGCCATAGATGCCGAATGCGATGACCAACAGGGCAATGAGAATGATCCACAAGGTCTTCTGGTTGTTTTCAATCCAAAGTTCGGTTTTGCTTAAGGCTTCTTCAACGTTTTCAAGCCTTTCATCTCCTTGTTTTGTGTTTTGTTTTGCCATATCAATTCAAAATTTTGCGTGCAAAAGTACGCTTTTTCGACATACCTTCGACCAAAATTGTGTAATTTTTTCTTTTTTCGTATTTTTGCACTCCTTAATAATAGTAGATGAGCAAATTTAGTTTACATATTGGACATGAGGCAAAGGGACTGCGAGACGCGAGACTACGGGACATTGACTTGTCTCGAAGTCCCGAAGTCCCGTGTCCCGAAGTCAATAGATAGTGTAGTTTAATTTTGAACAGTTACTTAATTAAATAATATAGACGCGATGAAGAATTCCATAGTGTACGACGGAAGGGAGACGCAGGATGTCGAATTGCAGGAAAATGCAGATAGGGATGCGGCCATGCTTGAGTTTCTGACGCAGTTCATTACTGATGAACGTCGACAGCGTTTTGAGGAGATTCTCAATTTTCGGACAAGGCACATTACCGTTGTTTTGGAGGACATTTTCCAACCTCATAATGCCAGTGCAGTATTGCGTAGTTGTGAATTGCGTGGTATCCAAGATGTTCATATTGTGGAGAATACCAACCAATATGACGTAAATCCTGATGTGGTGCTGGGAAGTACGAAATGGCTCAATTTGTACTATTATGAAGGTGCGGAGTTCAATACACCTATGGCATATCAGCATTTGCATGATAAAGGTTATAGGATTGTGGCCACATGTCCGCATCGTGATGACTTCACGCCGGATACTTTGCCATTGGACCAGCCAATCGCTTTGGTCTTCGGCACTGAGAAGCTGGGGCTTTCAGAGTATGCCGTTGAGCACGCCGATATGCATGTGCGTATCCCGATGTATGGCTTCACGGAAAGTTACAATATCAGCGTTTCAGCTGCCTTGTTGCTCTATTCGTTGACCAATCGACTGCATACCTCCGCCGATATCAATTGGCATCTTACCCAGGAAGAACGTGATGCCCTGCGTCTCGTATGGACTCGCCGTTCATTGAATCGCATAAGACATTATGATAGGAAATTTGCCGAGCTCCATCCCGAGTTTTTCACAGAAGGATGATTGCAATATGCTTTTATTTTTCTCGTTTTTGCACTGTAAAGTCAAAAATGTGTACTTTTGCGGTGAAAATTTTCCGAAATGAAAAAGATTCTTATTATCATATTCGCCTTATTTATTGTGGCTCTGCCGTCTTGCAAAAAGACACGTTATTGCAGATGTACCACCATTCAGAATGAGGAGGTTGTGAACCTAGGCGAGGATTATTATACCATAGAGGACGGCTCTTCCTGCTCCGACAAATCCAAGGAAATCGTAGGCTGGGGACAAATTATTTGTACTGAAGTGTCGGAATATGAGGTGACGGGCGAAAAACCTAATTGGTGGGAGAATCTGTTCAACAATAATATCAACAAACCCTAAATTGATTTTGTACCAATCGCTCGGTAAATCGGCCTTGAAAGTTTTACTGGGCCTTGTGTTTATCATCTCGGCAGTCCTTAAAGTTTTCGATTTGGACCGTTTCGAGATTTACGTATACAGCTACCAAATCTTCAGCCTCAATTTTTCACTTTTGGTTGCTCGTGTAGCCATTATTATAGAGTTGGTTTTGGGCATTTGCTTGATTGCAAATGTTCTCCACAGACTGATATGGTGGGGCAGTATGGTTATGCTAGGCATCTACACCTTATTATTATTATATGCCCTCTATATCGGTCGTACTGACAGCTGCCACTGCTTCGGTGATTTTCTACAACTTGATCCCAAGCAAAGCCTCATTAAGAATACAGTGCTGATGCTGCTTTTTTTGCTGTTGTATAAGATGGAAAGCTGGAATACACCTTTCCGTTGGCTGATACTGAGTCTGGCTGTGATGGCCTCAAGCATAGGCGTTTTTGTGGCTTCGCCACCCGATAATTATACTTCGAATTTTTTGCCCGAACACAATCTTCAGGTAGAATTATTCGATGAAATGCTTGACGAAGCACCACTTGCCAGCTTGAGTTTGCGTGAGGGCAAACAAATAGTTTGTTTCTTTTCGACAGGTTGTGATTACTGCCAAATGGCGGCGCGCAAGCTTTCGCTGATGCAGCAGTTTTATGGTTTTCCAGAAGATAGAATAACATATCTTTTCATAGGCAATGAAGAAGGCATCATTAAGTTTTACGTGCAATCTGAATCAGCACAATATCGCGATGTGTTGCACCCCGATGTGGTGCGCCTGCTAAAAACAGTCAATGGTAATTTGCCCACTATCGTTTTTATGGAAAATGGTGAAGTGGTTTATGAATATGGTTTCCGCAATATGAACGAGGCAGAGATCAAGGACTATATGTTGTCTGTAAAGCTGTCATATTATGGCAGTCCCACTGGAAATTAACGCGGTGTGACAGAATGCATTACGGTCTTCTGAATTTGTCGCCTGTCTGCTCGATTACGGCTTTTTTCCACGAATCAGGGTAGCCGGGTTGTTTGGGCTTCACGGGATAGCCATAGCCGTTACGCTTGAATTGGCCGTTCTCTTCTTGCTTTATATTGCTGTCTAGATACTTCACCAACAGATAGTTGTCTAGTTCCTTCCAAGTGGCCACGGTGTTGTGTCCTGCTTGGTTGGAGAAGTCGGTGAGGTAGACTATGGCCATTTGTGGGTCTTGTGCAAAGAGGTTCATAGCTTCGTTATCAGCATAATTGACTTGCTCTTGATACCCGTTTTCTAACTCGTTTTGAACTAGTTGTATGTCGTCGATGACCCTATTATAAAATAGATACTTGAAATGTGCCAGTCGGTTGAAAACCCAGAAAGCGGCATTTTCACTGTAGGTTAGCATATCGCCGTTGCCCACACGGTATTCAACGGGCACTTCTGTGATGGAGCAGTAGAAAGGCGTGTATACCGTTGAGTTGGTGTCGTCCACGCCGAACCAGATGATGCCTCCGATGGGGTCGGGCAGCCAACTGCGGCTCTGTGCGATGAAGGAGAAACCTGTCTGCACTATCTCGATGCTGCGTTCGTTGAGGTAAGGCTTGCCGTCATACTCCCAATACAATGGGTTGAAGCGGAAAGGCGATTCGAAGGGTCCTGCGCCCACATCTTTGGTCTTGTCCAATTCAGTGCCTTGGAAGTGGTCACGCTGGAAAGCCATCATATCGCTGAGGCTGATTTTGCGGTCGGGCTTGACATACAAAGGCATACGGTGGGTCAAATCCTTGCCCGTGACATAATCCCAGTATTCGCCCATACCGTCACAGACTTTGTTGAACATGGTCCATACACGAAGGTCGCAAACGCGGGCTGCGCTGAAGTCGACTGGTGCGTATGCTGCTGAGAAATCAAAATCCTTGTCCTTGCCGCTGAAGTATCCCTTGCGGCGGGCGAAGTCGATGATGTCGTGTTTGTAAATAACTTCAACTTGCTCGTTATAAAGCTTTTTCCAATCTTTGTCAGTGATGGAAGTCTTCCCATTGCGCAAGGGGAATGTAGTGATGCGCGCAGCGTTGGCATGACCGCTCACATAACCATCTGGGATGCGGATGGCCACCCATACTGCACCACGGTCAATGTTGATAGTGTCGCCCGTTTGGGTCACCTTCGGTGTGTAGCCTTTTGGCATCATTTCCATATACCACACCTCGTTGGCATCGCTGATGCTGAACGACTCGCCGTCAGAACCATAGCCGTATTCCTCCACTAAGTCGGCCATCACTTTGATGGCTTCGCGGGCGGAGCGGCTGCGTTCCAAGGCGATGAACATCAGGCTGCCGTAGTCGACGATGCCCGTTGGGTCCATCAGTTCCTCTCGGCCTCCGAAAGTGGTTTCGCCGAGGGCCACTTGAAATTCATTGATGTAGCCCACAACTTGGTAAGTGTGAGGCGGTTGCGGAACACTGCCACGTGGTGCGTTGGTGCCACGGTCGTAGCATACGCGCATACTGCCCACCGGCCAGTCGGCGGCAGGGGTGAAGTAAAGCTCGCCATAGCGGATATGCGAGTCGGCGCAATAGCTGATAAAATTGGAGCCATCTATGCTGGCACCTTTGGTAATCAAGAAGTTGGTGCATGCCTCTGCTGTGTTGAAAACGACAAGGAGGGCAATCAAGATAAAGTGTTTGATGGTTTTCATAAGGAATGTAACATTTGGCGCAAAAGTAAGAAAAAAATGCTATTTTTGCGCAAAAATAATCTCAATGCAATCCACCATCCCATTAGCGGAACGCCTGCGCCCCTCTACCCTTGACGACTACATCGGGCAAAAGCATATCATTGGCGAACATGCCGTGTTACGCCGTGCCATTGAGACGGGCCGTGTGCCTTCAATGATTTTCTGGGGGCCGCCTGGCGTGGGCAAGACCACATTGGCCTTTATCATCTCCAAGCAGGTGAAGCGGCAGTTTTTCCAATTGAGTGCGGTCAGCAGTGGTGTGAAGGAAGTTCGCGAAGTCATCGATCGTGCCCGGATGTTCCCTGAAGCACCTATTTTATTTATAGACGAAATCCATCGGTTCAGCAAGTCGCAGCAGGACTCATTGCTCGGTGCCGTGGAGCGTGGCTTGGTCACATTGATTGGTGCCACGACTGAGAATCCTTCGTTTGAGGTCATTTCGCCTTTGTTGTCGCGCTGTCAGGTGTATGTGCTCAAGTCGTTGGAGAAGGAAGACTTGGAAATCCTTTTGGCGAAGGCCGTGAAAACGTTGGAGTGTGACTTCGGCAAGAAAATCACGGTCAAGGAGCCTGAGGCGTTGATGCAAATCAGTGGAGGAGACGGGCGTAAATTATTGAACGCCATAGAATTGGTTGTCACTTCACTGAACGATTTGGACGAAGCCGCTGAGGAGTTGGTTGTCACCAACGACTTTACTACTGACTGCATCCAGAGCAACCTTGTGAAATACGACAAACAGGGCGAGATGCATTACGACATCATTTCAGCCTTCATCAAGAGTATGCGCGGTAGCGACCCTAATGCGGCCTTGTATTACCTCGCCCGTATGATTGAGGCAGGGGAGGACCCACTTTTCATTGCCCGTCGTATGCTGATTCTCTCTTCAGAGGACATCGGCAATGCCAATCCCAACGCATTGCTGTTGGCCAATGCATGTTTTGATGCAGTGAATAAAATCGGCTGGCCGGAGAGCCGCATCATCTTGGCGCAAACAGTCACCTATTTGGCCTCATCACCCAAGAGCAACGCTGCCGTGTCTGCTATCGACAAGGCTCAGGCCCTCGTGCGCGAAACTGGCGATTTGTCTGTGCCTTTGCACCTCCGCAATGCCCCAACGAAATTGATGAAAGACCTTGGCTATGCTGACGGTTACAAGTACGCCCATGCCTATCAAGGCAATTTTGTTGAACAGGAATTTCTCCCTGCCGAGATTTCTGGCACGGTTTTGTATGAGCCACAAGATAACCCACGCGAACGTGAACTGCGTAAAAACCTGCGTGAAAAGTGGAAGGAGAAGTATGGGTATTAGTTTTGGGTTTAGAATTGGAGGGCTGTCACACCGTGGCAGCCACAACCTGTAAAAACAAAAAACAATGAGTGAAGCAACCAAGGAAAAAAACACCCAGAGCCTAACTCTGTGGAACAAGGTGCTGGCCACCAGCGTGAAGATGCCTTTTGTGAAGGTTGACCGCGACGAGTTTTTGACGAAAGAACTGTCGAAGTTCTGCACCCCGATGGAGGTGATGACTGCATTGGACGACAGCCCGTTGAGGGTGTTGAGCAAGAAAGAAATTGACAAATTGGCCAACCAATGCATCAGTTATCATCTGACTATGGTTTGTGGCACATCAGCCTTGATGGGTTTGCCTGGTGGATGGTGGATGGCGGGCACCATCCCGACCGACCTTACGCAGTTTTATGGTCACATCCTTGCTCTAATGCAAAAAATGATTTATCTATACGGTTGGCCTTCCTTGACCAACGTCAACAACCAATTGGACGATGAGTCACTCAACATAATGACCTTGTTTGTGGGTGCTATGATGGGTAATAAATTGGCCATAGAGGCCTTGAGCAAGGTCGTTGGGCAGGTTTCAAGAAGTGCGGGAATAAAATTCTCTGAGACCATAATGGCACAATATGCAATAAAAATTGCGCAATGGATAGGCATCAATATGACCAAAGAGGGATTTGCCAAAGGTGTGGGCAAAGTACTCCCGTTGGTGGGCGCCCCCATTTCAGCAACAATTACATACTACACATTCCGCCCTATGGCACGTCGGCTCAAAAAGCATCTTGACGAACTATATGATATGCGGCACTACGATTTGCACCGCGTTGAATAGTTGGAAAATGCCCATAGCATTCCCTGGATCTGCTATGGGCATTTAAGGGTTAATGTTTGAACTCACGTAAGAACATATCGTGCAGTTCAATGTCAGAGGTCTGTAGTATAGCCTTGTAATTCAGCTTTTTCACATTCATAAGCCAATCAATGTATTCGTCTACGAATTCTTTGATTTCCGATTGGTTCATTTTGATATAAATCAGGTTCAGTTTGGCCTTGGCCTCGGTTTCGTTAAGACCATCATTGGCAATGATTAATCCAGTGAGTTTGTCCATCGCTTTTTCCATTGTATTGGGTTTTTTGTTGTTTTTGAGTTTGCAAATATAAGGAGAAAAAACGCTTTTGTCAAGAATTAGGGTGAAAAAATATATTTTTCAATTTTGTAAGTTGGAAAATTGTCCTAAAAGGATAATGGTTTTGGAATATTTTTCTAATGGGATAGAAATGTGCTTTTTTTTTGAAAAAAAATGCTTGCGTTTTTGAAAAAAATAGTATTTTTGCAGCGGTTCTTATCATAAAGACCTGTGGCTGTGAAAGCAGCTACAAGTAAAAGGTTTCATAAATTTTGGTTTTTGGTTCTTGAAAATCCTGGCTTTTTTATGCTGGGATTTTCTTGTTTTGGCAGATTAATCCAGCACGACTTTTATGGTAGAACATCCTGTCTTGACAACATAAAGCCCAGGTCTCAGGCTGATGCGGCAGCTGGTTGTTTGGCTTTCAAAGGCCACGTTGCGGCCAAGTAAGTCATATACGACAACGTCAATTGGAATCTGGCTTTCCACAGCGAGGGTCCCATTGAGAGTATACACTTTCGACGAGCTAATATTCTCTTCGATGTTATGCATATCGGAGTAATACAAGGTAAACTGTGTGTCAGTCGTCGATGAGACCACCTTAGCATCAAGCCATCGGTGAGTGATGGGAAGTGTTTCGCCTAGGTCGCTTTTGAAATACTCTGAATTCAAATTCCAATATGCTTCGCCCCCCATCATTTCAGAGGCCGTTTTCTCGGTGTCGAAGTGGTTGGTATACTCATCGCGGACAATCCATTCCGATTCATTGTAGACGCTCGTTGTCTTTGAAACCAATTCGCCATTCGAATTGTAATGGAAGTCGGTTTTACCATCGAACGACATTTCCCCGCCGCCCCAACCGGCAGAGTAAGAGGTTTGGCTAATGACGTGGTCACTGTCATATTCAAACGTGGTTTTGCCACGGAGTATCCAACCATTGCCGCCCCACATCGTTCTCATATAAATCAAGCGCTCAATACAATAGCCATTTTCGTAGCGTAACGAATCCTTGGAGTTGAGACGCCATTGTCCATTGCGAATAGTGGAGTAGGTCTCCGAGGTTAATTGTCCCTCATTGTTGTAGACATATTCGTATTTGCTGTTGTCTTTCCACTCCCCATTGTCAAACCTGCAGATTTTCAGTTCGGTGATGTTCTCGCCTTCGTAGGTGTACACCATTCTGGATTCGTTATGCCATATTGTGTCAAAGCGTGCAGTGACGATGGAATCGATCAGGCCAATCGTGTTGTAATAGTTGTTTTGGCTGTAATAAGGGTTCCAGCCTCCAGAATCCCATTTGTAATGCAGTTCTTGGGTGCAGTTGCCGTTTTCGCCATAGCTGAATTCGGTTTTGTTGGAAGGCAGCCATTGGTTGTTTTCCAGCAAGGAATAGGTCTCAGTGTTCCAGAGACCTTCGTCGGTGTAGGTGTATTCACTTTTCCATTGGGTCCAATCGAAGTCGTCACTGCCAACAACGCTGTCAAGACGGGCGGTGAAATTGCTGGCAAAGCGATATGTCTTATTGGGGTTGCCTATGCTTTCGGGATGTTCTGCTTCATAGAGGCATTTCTCCAATGTGTTGCGGAAAAACTTGGGACAGTCTTTTTGTTGTGCCTTTATGGAAAATACGATGCAGAGGAGTGCTATAATGGTGATAGTTTTTTTCATGACGCAAATTATTTAAGGATGAGTTTTTGGATGCTGTTGCCCAAGGAAGTGTCGGCTTTAACCAAATAGAGGCCTTTTTGCAGGCCCGAGAGGTCGAGGTTGCAAACCCCATTGGTGGCGACTGCCTTTAGTATTTCTTGTCCTAGCGCATTGTATAGGATCACACTGCTCAATCCAGGGGCAGTCACTATGGCGGTTTCGTTGGCAGGATTGGGGAACACTTCCAAGGTGTTTTCAGAGATGTTTTCGATGCCGTAGTTGCCGTAATACACCTTGTTGGAAGGACTTGACTCAACTTCGCCTTGCTTGCCTGTGATGTAGTATAGGGCACCTCCGCTTTCGTTATCCAAGTTAACCGTGTAGTTCGTCTCTACTATATTAGAGGCGATTACCTCGCCATTGCAATAAACATTGTAGGAGTCGGCTGCGTAGGCTGGTTGCCATTCCAACAATAGCTTGTTATCGATGTTGTAGCTGGATTTAAGGTGCATCGGGATCATGGTTCTGTTGATTTCAAGCTCATACCATTCGGGGTGGTTGAGTACGGTGGCGAAAGCAGATTCGCATTGCGTGTTTTGGTAGATGGCTTTAACCTTATAGTAATAGATGTTTCCGAACAGGTTGTTTGCTGATTCTGTAAAATTATTGGCTGTCAATGATTTGGCTATTTTGTATTCGCCACCAAGTTCTTTCCTGAATAATCTATATCCCGTGATGCCTTCTCCTTCGGCGGCATCCCACGAGAATTTGAACCTACCGTTTTCAAGTCGCTCGTAGGTGAAGTTCTTCGGAGCTAAACATTCGCTCTCTGCAACAGCGCAGACTGTTTCCGTAGCATCCGACTCACCCGTTTCAGTGAAGATTGTGAGGTGGTAGCAATGGCCTTCGTAGGAGGCGTTCTTGTCGATATAAGTGTTGCCATCGGAGACCATTGTATACATGAGGCCGTCACGATAGATGTTGTAGCCGTAACTTGGTTGTGCGACGCCAGTCCAAGTGAGTATGACATCTTGTCCGTCAACCTCGGCAGTGAGGTCAGTGGGGAGGTTGACAATTTCACTGGTTTCTCCACAGGCATTGTTGGCGATGAAGAAAGTGCCAACGGGCATATCGGATGACGAACCTTCATACGTGAATATGACGTTGTCTTCGTTGTCCTTGATGACAAAGCTGAGGTCGATGGGCTGAGTAGGTTTCGACCAAACGAACCTGATACGTCCCATAGCCATTTCGACATCATATGTGATTTGTTCTCCACGTTCTGGAGCTATTTTAGCGAACATAATGCCAGCTGAATTGTACATTGTCAGAGCACCATCGCTCCACCCTTCGCCTTGGCTTGTGGTGGTGACGGTCCAAGGACAAGTGGGGCCGAGGTTGACCTCCTCGAAATAGATTTTTTTGCCGTTGTTGCCTCTGTAAACAGGGAAAATGGTATAGTCGACCATGATGGGGGCACCAACGGGGTCGACATAAGTCATAGTTTCGCCAGGGACAAGGTTTTCAAACACCTTGACGATGGTCTCATCACGCATAATGACGACTTGGCTGATGGTGTCAATGATGTCTCCATTAAGGGTAAGGGTAGGGTTGGTCCAGTTCAACGTGGCTGTGAAGTCATCGTCACCGTTGGGGATGGCTGTGAAGTTGGTGACAGGTTTGGGAGTGTTGTCGAAAACCTCGGCAGGCACGTAGTTGAATATGGCATCCGCGCCGCTGTTATAGTCGATTTCGTCGACCACAAACCAGCCGTCGCTGCTACCGCCCCAACCCCAGTTGAAGTGGAATAGGTCGTTGTCGTCGTAGCCGTCGCAAACGAAAGCATGGCCGGCACTGGAGCTGTTGCCAGAATAATAGACGGGCCAGCCTTGATCGAAGGTGTCTTTCAACATAGCCTGCCATTCTTCCAACGAGTAGTTGTCGCGCTTACGGAGACGGGCTTTGTTGGAATAGCCGAAATACATCAGCACGGCATCGGGCACGTCTTCGGAATAGGCGCCGCTGCCCGAGGCTGAATACATCATATCGACAGCGACACCGCAGTGGTACATAAAATAAGCAACAGCATTGATTTGCTCTTCAGGGGAAGAGTTGTTGATGTATAGGGGCATGTTATCCCAATCGTATGTTGTTTCACCGAAATTGGCCGTCAAGGTTTCACCTTCATAATTGTAGGAGTGGCTTCCCGAACCTTGAATAGGATGGTTCCAGAATCTCATCACTTGCGACATGGCCGTGGCCACACAGCCGGCATAGGCCTTTCCTCCAGGTCCACCAGAAGCGTGAGGGCAGAAGTAGTTGTAGGGGTCGCTTTGGTTCCAACGGGTTTCCACGAGATAAGTGGCCTTTTTCCCACGGTTGCGCGAAGGTAGTTGCCCACTTTCCTTGAGCATATCCCATTCCATAGCGACTTCTGCGCTTTGGGCAGTCCTGTGGGTTTGACTGCGTCCTTCGGCGATGGAGTTAAGGTAGTAGGTCAGCTCGGGCGACATATTCTCGGTTTCAAAAACGCCTTCGTCGGAATAACCGACGATAGGACGATAGCAGTCATCGGCGGAAAGGATGACAAACCCCGTGTCTTTGAAGTTGAAAACATAGAACGAGGTCTCGCCCCGTGACGTCGTGCCTGTGTAAACAAGCTGTAGGTCGGTGAGTTGGCAGGCTTGGCTGAGGTTGGCGTTTACGAAGGCCAAGCCCAAGCCTTTTGCCCTGTCGACCCCGATGGGATGCGCATAGATGCCTATGCTACAGAGCAATACGAAAAAGAGAATAAAAGCTTTCTTCATAGTGTGATTATTTTTAGTTGATTTCATGCGCCAAATTTAGGAAAAAAATGGAAATGCGCGCATATATAAATAAGTTGTCCAAATAATCTAAGGGATGAAGGGACTAATGTATGGTGCGAAATGTTGGAAGTTTTTTGGTTATTGGTTGACCCATAATTGGAACGTTTGGGGCAAAATTAGGGCAAAAGAAAAATCCGCAGCTTGATTTTCAGCAAGTTGTGGATTGCTTTTGTAGCCCATAGCGGAATCGAAACCTGCACCACTATTCGTCACTATAAATAGTAAAATTGTTCATCAGATTTTATTTAATAGATTGAAAACCAATTTATTAAAAAAAAGTATTCGTTTTTTTTTGAGAACGATGATAGAGTATCATAATTGTGCAAAAAAATGGATTCGGTTGACACGGCGTTGACACGGATTTGTGATTGGTAATTATGTTTACAAAGTCAATGAGGAAGGGATAATCCGTGAGTTTTGCGGTGTAGCACTGACGGCCACAAGACAAACGCTTCGCTGGGGGCGGAACATCTTGACGGGGTTGGGATGGAGAGATTAGGGGTTGCGTAATTCAAATATTTTTCTTATTTTTGCAGCAAATTATAAATAAAACGAGATGAATATCATTTAGTTTTTTGCCTTTTGTAGGCATTTTAGGAATCCGATTTTGAAGGCGATGGCTTTAATCGGTTTGTTTGTCAGCTTTACTTTAGGGAATGCGGCTCATCATCAACCTTGTGAGATTTCGATGAGGTTGAAAGATAGCGCTTATGCAAAATGCATCACGTAGGAATCTCAAAGTAGGGAATTGGAAAGCCGTGAAAAATGGTAGTTCGCTACAGCATTTGAAGTTAAAGCAAGTGAGCAGTACTGAGTAATAGAAGATTTGCAATAATTACTCAGTTCACTTGTACTGCTCCAAAGCTTTCCGCAAACATTCTTTATGCGAATCGATTAAGGATTGAGGCTCAAGGATGGTGATGTAGGGGGCGTAAGAGAGCAATGTTCTGGTTAACTCGAAGTTGATTTTGACATGTAAAGTGATTTCTAGTGTGTTGTCGTCAAGCCAATTATGATGCTGTGAACCGTGTAGAGGCTTGGTGTATAGATAATGTGCAGTCTTACCATGTACAAGGAAATGAATCTTTTCCACGGGAGCGTTGTCATTGTTGGTCACACCGATGATGTCTTCAAAATACTCGTTCCAGTCCACATCCAGTTTGATGTAGGTGTAGTCTTTTGTAGTGGCCAAGCTCTCGATTCGGTCCAAGGCAGGGTTCCAAATCTGGTCTTGGTGGTTCTGCTCCACGCCAAAGATGTACCATCGGTTATTGTATTGTTTGAGGTATTGGGGATGGAACACCAAATCCATAGACTCTTCGTCGAAAGGCTTGTAGCCGATTTTCAGCACATTATTATATTGTATCGCGTTGAATAACGGAGTTAAGTAGGAGAGGCCACCGACATATTCGTTATGGTCGAGGCCGAAGCAGGGTTTTGCTTCTGTGTTCAAGGCGGTCAGTCCCAACTTGGCAAGGCTGTCCTGCAAGCCCTCGAACTGAGGCAGGCCTTCAAAGCTGTTCAACACGTCAACGGCACCTTGAATCTGCTTCAGTTGTGCTTCAGACAACGGGACCTTGTCGATGGAAAACTCTGGGTCTGTATAGTGGTAATAGCGGCGATTACCATCTTTAATAGGTTCGATAGGAGCATTCCAGCCATCGCTGCTTTTCATGAAATCGATGTCGTAATAGATGGTGCGACGGCTGATGCTCATGTTGAGTTCTTTCTCACAGGCATCAATGAGGTCCTGGATTTGGTAAAGTTTTGGGCTTCGGAAGCATTTGTCCAAGATGCGACAGCGAATGAAGGAAAATTTTGTTGTTGGCATAATTGGATGGAATTTAATTGTTTATGGTGTTGCTTTTGATGTTTTTATGATGCAAAGATAGCACTTTTTTTCTTTGTGCAATACGATTGCACACTAATGTCGCAATTTTGCAGCCGAAAACAAACAAAAAGATTATGAACAAAAACGACATGAACATGAAAAGACAGCAGCGTTTTATCAAGGTGGTGAGCCGCAGGATGGCCAAGGCAGGTTTTGAGTGCAAGATGGTGGACAACCATTTCATCGTGATCATGGATGGCAAGCCATTCGAGGTGGAGATGTGGGACACCCCAGGTTGGGGAAGGCGCAGGGTGCATTTCAACCTGAGCTTCGCTTTCGACGAGATGGACGAGGTGATGCTGGAAGGGTTGGTGTGGCTGACCTCAGAATGCAACAACCACAGCGACTATACCGTCACTCGCTACATGCGCGACCATTTCACCTGCTGCGTGGAGACGACGGTGCGTAGCTCTAAGGAGTTTGTGCGGGAGTTTGCCTTCGCCTCCAAGCAGATAGGGTTCACCTATCAGAACTTGGCCGCGAACTACGGCAAGATCAAGGAACAGTTCAGGGAGCAGCCGGTACGCCCCATCGGTTTCTTGGCCGACCGTTACATGGCCGAGGAAGAAAAAAACGATGTGTGCAAATTGGTTGCACAGACCTATACTACTTTTGCAGGCGAAATGCAAAGCGAAATAACCAAAAATGAAACATAAAGCCTTATGAAACAGTCGATAGCTTTTGGAATTGAAAAGATTTCAACTCATGGAATAGTGAAAGCAAAGAAGGATAATAGCAAAGTGAATAAGGTTACATGCCAAAATTAATAAATGCGGTAAAAGAAAAAAAAGTCTATTTTTGCGAACTAAGAAAAAAAACAGTAGATATGGCAGGAAAAGCAAACACACAAGTTGTGATTTCGGAAAAAGCAAAATCTATAGTTGATGAATACACCGATGATCTTTTGTTTACTGAAAAAAAGAGTATTGACCTCATCGTTTCATTGTATGCAACCCGAAATGATGCTAATGTTGAAGTTTCAAATGCGTTACAAAGCAGCATCGTTAATTTGTCAGAAATAATTGGAGATGATAATTTGGCGTTATTAATGTCTGAATATAAGCCAGTTATTCAATATGTTGATAAAAAGAGAAACTGGTTGGGAGGAGGAAGATGGGGTGTCAAAGATTTGAATGATTACGCATCACTTAGTATCAGGCAAGAAGTGGTTGATTTGTGTGTCAAATTGATGGGATGCGAGGAAAAAACAACCGTTTTTCTCCCCTATGCCAGAGATTCTAAGTTTGCCATTCAACTTCGCAATTGCGTTGTCGAAGGTTTTGAAACAAATGCCACAAACTGGGCTCTTTCCTCGATTCTAATGGATGCATATGATATTCCTATCAATATTGTTAATGATGTTAGACAGTTTGATACAGAGAAGCAGTACGACTATATCATTTCATGTCCCCCCGCCGTATTGGAGGGTAAAAGTGATGTTGTACAATCAATGACAGGATGGCTTGAAAGATCCTTAAATACGGGAGGAACAATGTGTTTATTGCTTCCCCAATACTTTACCTCATCAAGCAAATGGCATTCTTTTAGGAGTTATATTGTTGATCACAAGCGAGAATATAATATGTTGGTAATCTCTTTGCCCGCAGATTCATTTGTTCATTTTTGTGAAATAGAAATGTGTATCGTGTTGGTTGGGAAAACAAATAAACCATGGGATAATTATATCTTTATGGATGCCAACAAATCCGAGTTTGTTTCTTTAGGATGGTATTCGGATTGTCCTTTGAAGGTCGATGCAATCATGGACGTCCTTCATTCTTCAGATGCTGATCCGAGATATATCCAACTAGTTCCAAAGGATAAACTTACTGGCAATTGCGATTTTACTCCCAAGAGGTATTTTGTTTATGATCATCTGACACCGCCAAAACGGTATTTAAAAGAAGACGAGCAACTCGTTTCGATTGTGGATTTGGTTGATTTTTCTGTCAATTTCCAAAACACCCCGAAAAAAACGACCGGAAAAGTGATAGGGATGAGAGAGCTATCTGACAAGTTCTTGGATGCAGAAATCGATATAGATTCTTTGCCGGACATAGATGTCAAAGGTTGCAAAGCCGTACCAGCAAAAGGATTATTTGTTGGTTATTTGAACGGGAAGTTTAAAATTGGAAGGATTACCAAAGATTGTAACACAGATACCGTTTATTTACGGCATGAGATTATCCAATTATTCTTGAAACCAGAAAGCATTGTCACAGAAGATTTCCTAATGATGTCATTGCTGGGTGAAGATGTGGAACGACAGGCTAATATGTTGGCTGTTGGTACAATACTTCGCCGTCTATCACACGACGATTTCAAGTTGCTAAAAATCATCGTCCCCTCCACAGAAGAACAAAACAGGCAGGTGCGTTTGAAAAGTAGTAAGGCTTTAATTGATGCCAATGCCAAGGTGCTTGAGAAATTTGATGAATTCAGGATGGATATGCATGTAAAAAAGCATGCTGTGGGTCAAACAATATTCAATCTGAATAATTGGTTCAGTTTATTGAAGGTCGCAAGAAAACAAGGTAATGGAATAGTTGATGACAATGCGGTAATTGGAAAAGCAAAAAAAATGAAGGTGTCAGAAATCTATGACAACATTGATACCGTGTTATCAACAATAACACATCAGATAAGGATGTTTGATGTTGGATATGGAATGCAACCGTCGGCAATTGATTTGGTGGATTTCATACGGGAATATGTCAAAAACCACGTCAATCCTTTATTTGAATATGATTTTGATGCCACTTTATATGGTGTGGATCAAATAATGGCTGAAATGGAGAAAGGGGAAGAAGGTGCCATGACCGAGTACTATGTGAATTTCCCCAAAGAGGCGTTGACCACTATTCTCGACAATATCATAACGAACGCTTGTGTTCATGGCTTTGGAGATAAAGACTCTGAAAATAGGGTAAGGATTGAAATTAGCAAGTTAGGAACGGACATCCGTCTTAGAGTGATGAATAATGGTAAGCCTCTCCAGGAAGGAATTTCAGTTGAAGATGTTTTCAAATATAGCATTAGCACTGGCGGTAAAGACCATTATGGGATTGGTGGTTATGAGATCAGGAAACTAATGAGAGAATTTGACGGTGAGGCGGAAATAGAACTCTCACCACATAGTGACTATACACTATGCTATCTTTTGACTTTTCATAATACGACCGTGGATGTAAACAACTGAATATAAACAAATACACTTATAGCGATGGAAGATAAAACATACAAAGTTCTTTGGATAGATGATGATGAATCAATCCATGAGGCATATCAACAGTTAGCCGATTTGCGCGGAATAGATTTGGTTACATTCACAAACTGGGAAGATGCAAAACCGGTGTTTGAAGCGGATTTTGATGAATGGACTGCGGTTATTTTAGATGCTTATTGCCAACTGACGCCTCGTCCAGTGCTGGACCAGAATTTTCTTAATGAAGTGCTTAACGAATTAAAGACAAAATTTGCGGAAAGGAGAAAACTGATTCCTTGGTATGTTCTTTCTGCAGGTACAATGAGCAACTTCAATGGTGTTATCAACTCGATTAATCTTCGTGATAGAAGGGAGCTTGAACAAGATTGGGGGAAATTGGTTCACTTGAAAGATGACATCGAAACGGGCTCTCTTTTTGACTGCATTTGTGATGTTGGAGAAAGAAAGGAAATTAACACGGTGTTGTATCGTCACAAAGATGTGTTTAAATATGTAGGCGCAAATGCTATTTTCGGGGCTGATGCTCGAAGAATTCTTCTAGAGTCGTTAAGTGCATTATATTATCCAGAAGAAACAAGTGGAATAAGTTACCCCAATCCATTAGGTCAGATACTTGAGATAGTATTACGTTCGATGATAGAAAAAGGTCTATTGCCTCAAGAATGCCTCGATGGCAACGGAAATCCAATTGTCAAAAATAGTTGCGAATTACTTCTAGGAAAAGAAGTGTTGTTTTCAAAGTCTATCATTAAACTTTCATCGCCATATTCATCGTATTATTCATTCAAGCTTATACCCCAAATCGAGCTTATGCCCCAAAATATGTTGAGTAATAAAGACTTCCGTAATTTAGGGTCTCACCCAAATGCAGATAAAGAGATTTTTGTTGTTAGTAGTGAAACAGAGGAGATGTTTTATAGTTATTTAATGCAACTCTGTCAAATTGTGAAAGATATGGGGATGCTAATTGAAACACATCCAGATGTAGAAGAGAACAAGCAGAATATAAAAAGAGTCGAGTTTGATGGGAATAGCTTTTTGTTGGAACAGGACGCGGATGGAAAAACGCTTCATTGTGGGCCTATTAAAGTGGTGAGCAATAAGAAAAATAATATTAATTATAAAGATTTAGTAGGAGAAACGGTTCAAATTGACAGAGTTAAGATAAATGACCCAACGCAGATTGAGCGATATGGGTTTTATACAAATTCAATTAGAAAAGTAAACACCTAGGATAATACAGAGAGCAAAGAGCAAGATGTACTTCAATCTCTTGAGCTGTTAAATGAATTGTCTATTATTGGATTCAAAAGAAAAATGAAAAAATGAGCCTCACTCCATCCCAACAATCGGCCTTCACCAAGTTCGAAGAGTTCATCAACTCCGACGACCGAATCTTTATGCTGAAAGGTTCGGCTGGAACTGGTAAAACAACACTGCTTAAAGCGCTGGTTGAATCGTTGTACGGCAAGGGGTGGAAATGTGTATTGATGGCTCCAACAGGCAGGGCGTCTTACATTTTGGGAGAAAAAACAGAACATTCCGCGGCCACTATTCATAGGACAATCTATCAGATAGAAGAAGGACTAAAGGATGATGGCAGTGGCCAATTGGTGTTTTGCCTCAGACATAATGAAGATTCGGTCAACAATACTATCTACTTCGTGGACGAAGCCTCGATGGTCTCAGACCTCTATAGTGAAAGTGATATGTTTAAGTTTGGTTCGGGATATTTGTTAAGGGACGTCCTGGATTATTGCGGTTCAAGAAAGGTTGTTTTCGTGGGTGATTATGCACAGTTGCCGCCAGTCGGCCAAACCTTTTCGCCAGCTATGAGTGCGGAATACTTGCAAGAAACCTATCATGCGTCATGCCGAGAAGCCATGTTAAAGGAAGTGGTTCGCCAGGTTGAGGATAGTTTTGTGTATAAGAACGCCACGTTTGTTCGTGATGCCATTGAATCGAACCGATACAATGAGTTTGCCATTAAGGACGGGGAGGATGTGAAGAAAAGCGAGTCCTTGATAGAAGATTATAAAAGCGTAACTCAAGGCTCGATTGATCAGGGTGCCATTGTGATTGCCTACACCAACAAGCAAGTCCTTGACTATAACTTGGCCATTCGAAAGTATCTGTTCCAATCTAGCCAAGAGAGGCTTATTCCTGGTGATTTGCTGATAGTTTCACAGAACAATTACCATTATTCCGAGGAGCTATATAACGGCACGATAGTCAGAGTCCTTACATGCGACCCTGATGGCATGTTGGAGAAGCGAAATGTTCGTTTCAAAACTTCCGAAAAGGATGCTTACGGCGAAACGGTTGTTGCGGAAAAGGAGTTGGCGTTTAGAAAGGCCATGGTCGAAACAGCATCGCACAATCAAGTGAATTGCCTGATTCTCGATTGCTTTATTACGGATGCCCTTGGGAGTCCTGACAAGGAGTGGAACCAAGCGTTGATTGTGGACTTTAGTAATCGGATGAGACAAGAAGGCATAATAGTAGGTTCTGAAGAATATCGTGGTCGAATGAAAACTGACCCATATCTTCATGCATTGATTTGTAAGTACGGCTATGCCATCACATGTCATAAAGCGCAAGGCGGAGAATGGGAAAAAGTGTTTGTGGATATGGATAGGCTGGGCGGCACCCAAACCAATGGCTATTTCCGTTGGGCTTATACGGCAATCACACGAAGTAGAAAACAACTTTGGCATTTTGCTTCGCCAGAGTTTAATGCTGTCAGTAACATGGTAGTTATGCCCATCAGTAAAACAGAAAAGATAGCCTATTATGTGCCCAGGGGTGAGAACTTCCTTGATTGGCATTATAGAAATATCGACTCTGTTTGCACAAAACATGGAGTCTCGTGTTCTGAAAACAGAGACTTCGATTATCAGCATTTATTGACCTTTGAAAAAGATGGCAAGCGATGTGTCATAAAACAATGGTATAATAAGAACGGCTATACGCCAAAGAGAGAAATCCAAAGCACAACTGACAAGGACTTTGCCGCTTTTGTAAACGAACTAATAGGGATTGCGATGGTTCCAGAAGAGTTGCCTTTCGAACCTAATACCGAGTTTTCTTCAAAACTTCACGAACTCGTCATGTCGATGGCAGAGGAAATGGGTATAAGCGTTTTGAATATTAGTCAGGTGCAATGGAAAGACATCTATTACCTAAAAACGGCACCGTACGAGTCTATGTTGACTTTCAATTATAACGCAAAAGGCATGTATTCATCGGTGATGCCCCAAAGCACTGGAGGCACAGAAGATGGGCTTTTAAAGGCCTTATGCGAAAAAATTCAGTAGTGTGCAATACGATTGCACAAATAGTTTGTTATTTTGTACCTTGAAAACAACAAAAACGAAACACTATGGCATTCAAAGACATAATGAATCTGAGAAAGAGCGGCAAAGAGGAAGAGGCCTACAATATGGCTATCGCCGATTACAATCAGGATCAAAATGATATGTGGGTCAAACGCGCCTTGTCATGGTGTATTTATGACGGATTGAAATCCAGTGCATCATATGAGCAAAGAGAGTTTTTCTTTTCCAAATTAAACGAATTGAAAGACTTAGAAGTCCCGGCCTCTGATGAAATGTTGTGGGAAAGAATAGCATGGCCGATCAATGCTTTTGTGAGAGATTGCTCAAAAATGCAAAATGTCGGAACGGAAATATTTACCAAGTTGTTCGAAATCATTAGAGTATTTCCGTTTGCAAAACCTTCATTGGAGTATTCTGTGTTGCTCAATGCCTTCCTAACTGCGAAGGAGTGGGATGGGATTATTGATTTTTGTGATTGGTGGGGTTTTGAGAAATTCCGAAAAGAGGATTTTGAATGTGAAGTGCTCCCCAATGGGAAGAAAATGCCCATATCATTAGCTGAAAGTGCTCATCTTGCTTACGCCAAGGCTTTGATTGCTAGAAAAGACAAGGATGCTATTGCAGCATTTGTTCCGAAGCTTCAGGAACTGGGCGAACAGCACCCAAAGATGCAGTATCCCAACTATTATGTAGGGAAGTTGTTGCTTGCTTCGGGTAGTGACAAAAAAGAGGCGGTCTCTGCCTTGTTGCCATTTGTTAGAAAGAAACAATCAGATTTTTGGGTGTGGCAGTTGCTGGCAGAAGCATTTCTGGATGATGATGAAAAGTATATGGCTTGTTTGCTCCGTGCGGTAAATTGCCATGTACAAGAGCAATTCCTTGTTAGAATATATCTGATCCTTGCAAGTGCTTTAAGGCAACGCGGTTATTATGCCGATGCAAGATTCTATTTGGATAAATATTGCCAAATTAAAGCCGAGACGCAAACGAATGTTTCGAGGGAGGCAAACAGTATGTTGAATGAAGCCTGGTATGCCGAGGCTGCTGGACAAAAACCGTCTTTTGAATTGGATTATACGTCCATCACTAATGAACTTCTGTTTGCAGACACACCTGAAACTGATGCTGTGGCTTCCTTTGTCAACAAGGATAAAAAGGTGGTGAATGTGGTGTACGGCATAGGTAAAGAAGGCTTTTTCAAATATGACAGATTCATTAAGAAAATGAATAATGGCGACAGCCTTAAAATCCGCATACAAGAAGTATCGGCAGATGGCTTTATGAAAGTCTATTCTGCAAGGGTTTTGGACACCCTGGCTGATTCTGATTTTTGCAAATCGGTGACAGGATCTGTTACCACAAATAGGTCAATGACCGCGTATTTTTTGCAAACGGATAAAGAGTCATACTTTATCCCTCCATTTATTGTAAGTAAGATGCAATTAGTCATAGGAGAGCCAGTTTCAGCAATAGTGCTCTATTCTAAAAACAAGAAAAGAGGAGAATGGGGGTGGAGTTGTGTGAAGGTTAAGAGATAATTCTTTTTTAGTGCAATTCCCTTGCACACACATGTTTTACTTTTGCAGCGCAAAACAAAAAAGTAAGAACATGCAAACGTATTATTTGGATTCAGATTTGAAAATAAAAAAGAACTTAAAAACAGGATTCATAACATTAGTTGGCCGTGATGGCCATACGTATCGTACTCCTGCACTTTATGTGCCAGGTTATTGTTGGGTGCCCTGCTCTAGAAGATTATGTGCTAACCCGACTACCAACCCAGCGGAACTTATTCTGGTGGTCTCAGAACCAAGTGATGAATACATACCATATACTTCGGACATTTGGATTACGAGGGTGAAGGTGAAGGTAACCTTTGAGGAAGTTGAGTTATAATGTGAAAAACTAACCCGTGCAATTCCCTTGCACACTTCCTTTCTATCTTTGCACCGTCAAAACAAAAAAACAAAAGATTATGAACGAAAACAAAAGAAACATCATGAAAAAAATCGCCAAAAGTCTCAATACCGTTATCTATCGCAGAAAGCCCAAGACGAAAAACTATCATGTCATTACCTCGTTTGAGACCTCGGTCGCTGAGTTGGGGCTTATCTATGCCACTTTCACTTGCAATGGCAAGGCGATGAATTTCCTCTTGGATACGGGAAGTACTATCTCATACGTGGATGCCGCTGCCGTCAGTGAAATGGACCTTGAACTGCACGAATACAACGATTCGGTCATTGGGTTGGGCGGCAGTCAGGATATGGATTATTATTGCTCCTTGAAATTGGAGACCCCAGAAACGGTCACAGTGATTAACCTTCCCATTAACGATTTCAGTGGGCCGTTCGGCTTCATTGAAAGAGAGAGTGGAGTGAAGATACACGGACTGTTGGGCAACAACTTCCTTCTGGCCAGCAAATATGTGATCGACTATGAAAAGATGAAGGTGCTTAAGCCGAAATCAAAACCAGTAAGTAGATGAGCATATTTAGTTTACCTATTGGACGCGAGACTATGAGACGCGAGACGCGAGACGGGTCACTGAGCTTGTCGAAGGGTTGTCCCGCGTCCCGAAGTCCCGTGTCCCGCGTCAAAAATCATATAGTTTAATCTTGAACAGGTACTTAAGATAATACTAAACACGACAAAACATGAAAAGCTTCCTCATCATCTTGGCCATCTACTGGGTTGCCGTCATCGTGTCAACCTACATCATTCGTTACTTTAACGGAAAGAAGCCATTGAATCAATTCTTTTCTTCTTTTCCCAATCAAAAAAAGGAATCGAAATGGATGCACCCGTTCATCGTGTTTCTTCATCCCATCGTATTGCCGTTCCTTTTGCTTGGAGTTGGCATCGGGACTTTGGTGGAATGGAAACCTAGGATGATCATAAAACATATGGGCACCGAACCATCGATGAAGGAATTAAGAAAAGCACTAAAAAGGAACCGTCTTTTGGATAGACACTACAATCTTTTCTCTTTGGATGCATACAACAAATGTAATGGGACAAACTACACTCCCGAGGATATCTATGACAAGGATTTTCTGGAAGCTTTGAAAAATGGTGATTTGGAGAAGGCAGAAGCATTGGGTAAAATATGGAAAGACTGACATGTAAAATAATACAAGAAACAATAATCGAACACTAATAAAATGAATACCGATATCAATAATGAAAAGCTGTCCTTCAAGAGCATGTATGACCTTGTTGAAGAATTTGATGTCCATAACAAACCTGGCATTACCACGGGCTTGAAGGAGTTTGACGATTTGGTAGGAGGGCAATTCGTCAAAGGAAAGGTTTATACTTTGTCGTCAACGCCGGATATGTGTGCTGTTGATTTTGCGTATTTGGTGCTGAACGCTGTCGCCAATAAGCAAGATCCTAATGTAGGCTACATCGCATTGCAGAAAAGCTGCGAAGATGTGGGGGTCAATTTGATTCGACAGCGGTCTCCTTTTGAGACCGTGGGCAATGTCGACGACCTGTCTGAAAACGACTCGTATTTTATGCAGGCGGTCAAGGCTCTCGATTCGGAAGACATCAAACCAATCGCCCAACCGGATACCTCGGTGGGACTGAAGTTGCTGTTGGAAAAACTGAGAAGGGCACCGCTGATGGTGATGGACAGGAGCTTTTGTCCGGAAGCGTCTCTTTCTGAGATGTTGGTCAAACTGCACGATGAGGCTCATGTGGATATGGTCTTCATTGACCACATCGACGATAATGATGCGTTCATCAAGGAGGGCCGCCAGCTGAGAGAGACGGTCAGGGCACTGGGTATCGTGCTGGTTCTTATCAGTAAGATGGTCGGTGATGTCGAATCGTTTTGGATCAATCATTCCACCTTGAAAAGCGTGATGGACAGTGTACTGATGCTGTCGGACATGGTGATCACCGTCAGCTACCCTGAATCGCTAGGCGTCAAGTATGATGGTAGCGGTGAAAGCACCAACGCCGCTGTGAATTTATGTGTAGTGAAGGACAACATCCATACTGAGGAACGCCTTGGTGAAACGAATATCAGGCTTCTTATCGATGAACAATTTCCTGATTTACAATTTTCTAATCTTAAATTTACAAATTATCCATGAAAAAACTTTACTTCTTGGATGGGCACAGCTGCTGCTCGTCGCGTGCGAAAACAAGGCCGTTGAACTGGTTGATGGCGTTGATGTTTACGCGACATACTTGCCTGAAGATACAGTGGACAACAAAATGTATGTGGCGCTTTTAGGCATCGACAGTGCAAGAACGGATTTTCTTCAGGAGCATCCCAATTTAGACAAATTAATGGAACAATAAATCAATTGTAGACCCTGTTGTGAATACTAACAAGCAGGATTAGTATGGCAGCATTATAAACGGGTAAAAAATGAATAATCACATGAAAGAATCCAAAAAGATAGATATTCAAGAAGTCCGTAGAAATCTATTGAACGAGCTGGAATTACATGATGAATACGGATGGATTGGCCCTGAAATCGAAGACATTGTCAGGGTTAGGGATGAAATCGTAGTAAAGGAGGATTTCTCTCGTCTTGTCGCTTTTCTTGATGAACTCATAGAAGCAAAAAAAGGTGGAGCAGATTTGAGCGATGAAACCATACGACTATTTGAGACGAAGATAGCGTCCATGACCGTTGATGAAATAGATGAGATACTTGATGCTTTGGCGGGTTTGAAAGAACAGCAACTGTATGAAAAAGCTGTCTCTGTTATACAAAGTAGCAAGAAGAAGATGTCTTTTACTTGTGACAGAAAAACCATGCTTCAGTCTTTGGAATCTGTGAATGCTTTTTCCGACGGTAAGGTGAGGATGTTTTATTATGTCAACACTCGGACATTGGAGCTTCAAGGCGACGGGAATTCGGTTGACATTCCGTGTAAAGGATACTATAATGAATATCTTAACATGGAATTTGATTATGATTCTTTACTTGACTTTTGTAGAAAAATGATATGTGAGAAACTAACGTTTGAAGAGGATGATTTGGGCTTTTGTTTTAACGGCATCACATCTACTATAAGTATTGGGCAAAATAAAACCACCTATGTTTTTGATTCATACATCTTTCGTATTTATTTGGATAATAAGCATGAGGCTTTTGATAAAAGTTCTATGCTGTTATCATTTGATGGCTTAGGTACTAATTATGGCGCGCATACAAAGGTTTTATGTGAAAGCCTTTCGTCTGTTGCAAGATATGTTTATGAGCATTATCAAAAAAATTACAAAGAAGACCCATACGGTTTCCCCATATCGTATGACCCTCCTAAAGACATTAAAGTTTTGGAGGCATTGTTGAGTACACTTTCAAAAGACGACCTGGAAAAATTGCAATACCTTTTGCCCTGCACCACGCTATCATCACGAATCGAATACCTTCTTAAAAAAGAGGACGAGAACCGGCGGAATAAAAACGAAAAGCAACTGACCATAAACACCTTACTTCATAACTTCAATAAGAAGATCAAAGGAAAAAGAGCGCCCGCCCGATGGCAACTGCAAAAACGCTTTGATGGGCAATCATTTTCCGTTCAGGTGCAGATTATTCGTGCTTTTCTCAATAGTACCCCAGGTGACCGCAATTGGTGCTATGGGAAGTTTATGAATTGGTGGGATGATATCATGATTCCAGACCTGGAAAAAGCATGGACGACTTATCATGACGCCAAATGTGTTAAAGCGGCTGCTTTGCGATTGCCAGAATCTTTTGTCAAAGAGCATCAAGAAGAAATGGGGCATTTGGACTACATGCATGTTTGCTTGCGCCTTGCACATGAAGATGATTTTCAAATTGACAAATCGAGACTAAGCGTCACGGATTTCTGTTACATTATTTCAAAGAATCGACGACATATCAGCGATGAGGAGGCGGACCAACTGCTCTTTGGCTTTATAAAGGATAGACTGGAAGACCGCTTTTATAATAATGTTGACATGTTTGACAATTGTAATGGTCCGTCTCGCTATTTTGAAACAATTGAAGACAAAAAGAACTATAAGCCTTCCTTGTTGTATCTAAGGTATGTCGGTTATGTCATTTGGACATTGGGACAGACAGGCAATCCAGCGACCATCATTAAATTCCACAAGTTGGATAAAATGCTTCAAGACAGCATGCCCCAATATCTTGCCGAAGAGAAAAACGAAGATGAGATTTTGGCGATGATGAATAATAGTTTCAGAGATTATATGGAATGGAACTGGAGTATATTTTCCGAACACGCGTATCATGCACTTGCGGAGATTATGGATTGGGACGATGAAAGAGAGACGCGTCCAAGAAAGTTGTCGGAAAAGATCGAGGTAATGTTGCCAAAAATGAATTGTGATGAACAAAACGAAAACGAACATTCTTAAAGGAACGGTACTGATTGTTTCCTGGCTTACGCTTTCACCACTCCTCCTCATCCTTGACGGTCGCTGGAAACTGCTTCCGAAGTGGTTGCGCATTGTGCTGTTTGTGCTTTCACCGATGATGCTTGTTATTATTGCTGCGGTTGCCTTTCTGTGCTATGCCTACTATTGGGACCATTATTATCCTCGGCATCATTTTGTCAAGCCCAAAGTGGTAGAAAACATTATAGGTATGCAGTTGCCAAGATATAAGGTGATTGAATATGATAAAGACAGGAGGTCGTTCAACGGAGATTATTCTGATGGCTTCACTTTGGAGTTCCGTAAGATGCCGGATGACGATTTCTATGATGAGTTGGACAAGCATTTTAGGCAGTATGTCCCCACCAGGCAGCAGCTTGACTCTATACCTGAAGATGTAACCTATATCTTCTCACCTAGAGCCGAAATCTTGGATTCCACGGTGTATTGTTTGGAACGCTGGTGGGGAAATGGAGTGGAAGCCCCAAAAGGCGAATCAGACAGAGGTGATATCATTTATAGAATAAGAATTGAAAGAGATTCACAAATATTTCATATTGGAGTGATGCAGTGGTAAGTTGAAACAAATAACATATAGAACTATGGAATAAGATGCTTCAGGCCAATATGCACAAGTATTTGGCAGAGGAGAAGCAGCAGGAAGACTTGGTTGATTTCATGAACGAAGACTTCTGGGAATACCAACAATGGAATTGGTCGATCTTTGTCAAACACGCTAAACAAACGCTTGATGATGTTGTGAAGGTAGAGGAAGAAGAGGTGGAAGAGGAGCCGATGATCATTGGGTCAAGTCTTTTGGAAGATGGCGTTCCAGTTTATGAAATGCCTGTGAAGGATTTGCCCTACCGCCCATACATGGGAAGTGCTGTTATTGGTCTTGATGAGGAGGAGTGTCCGTTTTGACATATGAGTCCACAATGAATAATGGGCTTTGATGTGTATTAGAATTGCCATTTTGTATAATTTTGGCAAAAAAGTGCATTTATTGCCGAAATTATATTTATCTTTGCGGCGCAATCAATCTACGAGTGAAGATGTCTATAGCAAAACAAATATTGGAGTATGCGGAATGGCATGACGGCTTTGGCGTTGATGAAATCATGAAAGCACAAGATGGAACAAAACGTATTACCGTGTTGTGCATTCTTTCGCGTCTGGTCAAACAAGGAGAATTGGAAAGAAAGGCGAAAGGCATTTATTCCAAAAGGTCTTTTTCTTCGCCTTTTGAAGTCGTTCTTACAGAACAAGAAAAGACTCTTGCCAATTTGCTCCAAAAAACAATGCCATTGGTTTCTTATTGTGTATACAATGGAGAGACATTGGCACCGCTTCAACATCATATGTTTCATGATGCGGCCAGTTATGTGGAAGTGGAAAGAGAGGCGGTTGAAACCGTGTTCCATCTTTGTAAGGATCACGGATATGAGTCGTTTATGAACCCAACTATGGAGATGACAAGGGACTATATTGATTTGGGTAAACCCGTAGTGATTGTCAAGCCATTAGTCACAGAATCACCTTTAACACAAAAAGAGGGTGTTATGGTGCCAACATTGGAGAAACTATTGGTTGATATGCGCAAAGACGAAGATTATTATTTTGTCCAAGGTGTTGAGGAAACATACATCTTTGAAAATGCCAGGTCGTTGTACGACATCAACGAAAGCCGTCTGAAAAGATATGCAAGAAGAAGAAATATTAACCCGCAGAACTTTAATTTACAATGATTTCCACAAAATGTTATACACAAGAATGGATTGAGAAAAAGTCGCAAGAACTCGGATGCCATGACAAGAATCTAATTGAGAAGGTCATCCATGCCCTTTCGCTTCTTGACATGTTGGCTCAATCGGGTTGCCCTTTCCATTTCAAAGGTGGAACGAGCCTTATGCTGATTCTCGGGGAAGCCACCAACCGTCTTTCCATTGACATCGACATCATGTGTCCGCCTGGCACTCAGATAGAAGACTACCTAAAAGATTTAAGCCAAAGCGGTTTTATCCGCTATGAAATGGTTGAACGGCAGCAAGCTGGAAAGAATGTTCCCAAGAGTCACTCCAAGTTTTTCTATCAAGTAGCGTACAAAGGAGCCAGGGATGAGGAATCGTTCATTTTGTTGGATGTTCTTTATGAAGACTGCCATTACGTTCAAGTCAAGGAAATAGAGATAGAGAGCCCGTTTATTGAAACAGAAGGAAGGAAGAGACAAGTGCGTGTGCCTTCAGAGGGAGACATCTTGGGCGACAAGCTGACGGCATTTGCGCCGGAAACTACGGGCGTGCCATACTTCAAGAACGGGAAATCGAGTTCTTTGGAAATCATCAAGCAACTATATGACATAGGCAGGCTATTTGACAAAGTTGACGACCTTACCGTGACTACCCAGTCGTTTAAAAACATTGGAGAAATTGAATTGGGATACAGAGGCTTGCCAATTGATGTTTCCGTCATCTATGACGACATCAAGAACACGGCTTTGAACATCTGTACAAGAGGCTTTTTTGACCAGGACAAGTTTGCCATGCTTCAGGACGGCATCAATAGGTTCAAGCCATACATTTACAACTCGTCGTATTATATCGAGAATGCCATCGTGGATGCTGCTAAGGCCGCTTATCTGGCGACCTTGCTGCAACATGGGGTGATGCTGGTCGAAAAATATGCAGGTGATCCTGTTGATACGATTGACATGTCTAATATCGGAGAGTGGCCCAACAAATTGAACAAGCTTAAGAAAATAAATCCGGAGGCGTTCTTTTATTGGACGAAGGCTTTTTTTGTGAAGCGATTGCCGTAAAACGGCTTTTACTATGTTGAATAATCATGCACAATAAATATGATCGTGATGATTTCTTCGGGAATCGAACGCTTGTTTATACGTGTCAACGGTGATGAAGAAAATGAAAAAATTGGTCAATTATTAACAGCGGGAGTGATAACAATAATGAATTTGGTTGACACGCGGTTGATACGGCGGGGGAAATGAAAAACCCAACTGATTGATTTTCAGTTGGGTTATGTGTGGAAAATCCGTAGCCCATAGCGGAATCGAACCGCTGTTTTAAGTGTGAGAAACTTACGACCTAACCGCTAGTCGAATGGGCCAAAAAAAGGTTCTTTTTGCGGAACCTTTGTGTGAACTAGGCGGGAGTCGAACCCACAACCGCCTGATCCGTAGTCAGGGACTCTATCCAATTGAGCTACTAGTCCAGTCGTTTTTGACACTGCAAAAGTACAGCTTTTTTCTTTACGCAAGCAAAAAAACGGCAAAAATTTTGTTGTTTTTTGCAAATATTTGATAATCAAATTGATATTTTTGTACAAAAGAAAGCGAAATCAACTCTTTCATATACCTGCAATTGCTTTTTTGCTATCTTTGCGCCATCGTTAACCAACTTATTACATTATGAGATTATTATTGATTAGCAATTCGACCAACTTTGGCGAGAATTATTTGGCTTGGGCTTCCACCCAAATCGAGCTTTTCTGCTTGCAGAACCATATTAATAAGGATAGCCGCATCATCTTCGTGCCGTTTGCGGGTGTCAACATCGGCGGTATGGTGTATCCCGATAGTTATGATGCCTACGAGTCGAAGGTGAGGAACGTGTTCCGCACCAAGTTCGGCTTGGAGAACTTCACTTCCGTGCATCATTTCGATGACAAGGTGAAAGCCGTCCGTGAGGCTGACTGTATCGTGGTGGGCGGTGGCAACACCTTCCATCTGGTGGCTGAGATGCATCGTTATGGCTTGATGGATGCTATCCGCGAGCGCGCTCTCGCAGGTGTGCCTTATATGGGCTGGAGCGCTGGCTCCAATGTGGCTTGCCCGACGCTGTGCACCACCAACGATATGCCGATTGTGCAACCGGCGTCGTTCAATTGCCTCAATTTGGTTCCATTCCAAATCAACCCGCACTATCTTGACCCGCACCCTGAAATTGACAAGATGATCAAGCACGGCGGTGAGACCCGGCAGGATCGCATCAACGAGTATCTGGCTGTCAACCAGAATATGACGGTGGTCGGACTGCGTGAAGCTACTGCCCTTTGGGTCGTTGATGAGAAGATGTGGCTCAAGGGTGGCAAGAAGATGATCGTGATGCGCTACGGCAAGGAGTCAGTCGAAATTGACCCGAATTCCGACGTCACTTTCCTTTTGGAGGGACATACCGCATAAACTGATTTTTTAAGAAACTTATTATTTCAAATATCTCTAACCGAATGTATCCGAAATAATCCGATAGGTTTTTTCTGATACATTCGGGCTTTTTCGGTTAGAGAAAAACGATAGGGTACCTTTGATTAAAGCAAAAAAGCTTTGCGGTCTTCGAAGACGACGAGGCGACGATCAAGGTGGATGGTCTTTCGTCCGCCTTTTTCGCCTTGTATGAGGTAGCGTGAGGCTTCGTCTCCGAGGATGTCGGTGAAAGCCTTTTTAATGCGCGATAGTGTGGCGTTCAAGGTGTTGCCCACAAAGTCGGTGAGGTTGTCGACAGCGCGTTCAAGCAAAGTGTCGTCACCATAAGTGGATATTTGCCGATATATCCGATAAAGTTCAGGTTTGTAATCGCTAAGGTAGTTCAGCGATATGCCTTCCTCGTGGAAAAGGAAAAGAAGATACAAAGCCTTGCTAATGGAGGGCATCTTTACTTCGGTGTTGTTGCGGTCAGTCAAAAACAAATCGCCATGCTTGGTGACATAAAGTCGGCTGACTTCATGAGAACCGTTATGTTTCAGCACAATGTCAATCAATACCTTGTGGAATCCAGTGTAGGGTAGTCCTTCGTTGTTGGTGCCTGACAATGGCATTATTTTTTGCAACAAGCATTCGTCTTTTGAATTTAGGCTGGCAAGTTTGAGATTGACGATGCCGTTTTTAAGGGAATAGAATTGTTGCAAGGTTGTGAGAGGTTTGTCGCTGATTTCTAGGATAAGGAAGTCTTGGTAATTGCCCGAATCCTTGTCACCGATTTTGAAAAAAAACGAGGGTTTTTCTAATTTCAATCCGTTGATGTCCAAATAATTAAGAAATATTTCTTTGAAAAGAAATGCACTATCCAATTGTGGGAGACGGTCGTTGATAAAGTCGAGCTGCTCGTCGGATAGGGTGGGCTCGATGTAATTGAGTGCTTGTCGAAAGGTGGAACGCTTTTCTCCTAACTCGCGTATGACCATTGGAAGATAGAACAATTCACGACCATCTTTTTTGAGTAGGTCGCCGATGTCTTTGTAATCGCGTAAGATGCTGTTATTCATTGTGCTATCGTACTCGGCTTCAACATAAAGCACTGCATTGTTTGTGTCGAGATGGAGATGGGGGATGGAAACGATGTGAGCTTTTATTTTTTGTGTTTCAGTAAGTTGGTAATCCATTGACAGTAATAGTGCCGTGATGAACAATGACTCTCGTGGGTCAATTTGGTCGTCGGCCAAGGAAAGGGATTGAAACAGATGCAACAATGCGATTTTTTCCCTGTCGCCCAAGGTTCTAAGTATGCCGACCGCATCCGAAAGACTGAGAGTGGTGGCCTTTTTCCGGCTTGCCGAAGTGATGCCAAATGCTGCGTTGACCCGCTGCAGGAAGTCAATCTCGCCTTGATTGACTATGCCGTCGCATTGCACGAGGTCTGAAAGTACTTTTGCCAATGCCGTTTTTTGATTTTCTTTGAATTTCATGTACTTACAGATTTGTATATTGGGTTGCAACCTTGCAACCTCCTTGCAGTTTTTTCGGAGGTTGTATTTTTGCCCCGTTTTTTATTTCGCAAAAATATAAAATTTCTGAAAACGACAAAACGTGATGGAACGAGATTATAAGAATGGTTTGACTGCGAGAGAGGTTGAAGAAAGCCGTCGAAAGTATGGAGATAATGTGTTGACTCCACCTGAAAAGGAACCAGTATGGAAACAATTTTTGGAAAAGTTCCAAGATCCTATCATACGGATATTATTGATTGCATTGCTGCTGTCAGTGGCGGTCTCTTTGTATCAGTTGTTCACGGGAGCCGAAGGGACGGAAGTGTTGCTGGAGCCTTTGGGCATTTTTGTGGCAGTGATGTTGGCCACTACTGTGGGCTTCCTTTTTGAACAAAGTGCCAATAAGAAGTTTGAGATCTTGAACCAAAGCGAGGATGAGTCTTTGGTGACAGTGTATCGCGATGGTTTGATTCAACGCATTGAACGAAAGGATGTGGTGGTTGGCGACACAGTCGTCATAGAGACAGGTGACGAGATTCCTGCCGACGGCACTTTGTATGAGGCAGTTTCATTACGCGTGAATGAGTCGGATTTGACTGGCGAGCCTTCTTCGAGCAAGACGACGGATGAGGCCGATTTCAATCCTGACGCCACTTATCCCTCGAATTATGTTTGTCGTGGTAGCTCGGTGATGGAAGGTCACGGAATATTTGTCGTCGAAAAGGTAGGCGATGCTACTGAGTGGGGCAATGTGTATCGTGGCGCGCAAATCGACAGTCAGGTGAAGACGCCTTTGAACGAGCAGTTGGATAAGTTGGGGAATGGCATCACCATTGCGAGTTATGTCATTGCGGGTTTGATTATCGTGTTGCGTTTGGTGATGTATTTTGTTTATCGCAATGATGCTGCTTTCGATTGGATGGCTTTCGCCCGTTATTTGCTTAACACACTGATGATTGCCGTGACGCTGATTGTAGTTGCCGTGCCTGAAGGCTTGCCTATGAGCGTCACGTTAAGTTTGGCCTTGAGTATGAAAAGGATGCTGGAGACCAACAACTTGGTTCGGAAGATGCACGCTTGCGAGACTATGGGTGCTGCCACGGTGATTTGTACGGACAAGACGGGTACATTGACCAAAAACAGGATGAGCCTGGGAGAAAGATTTTTCTTCGGATTAAAGGACCAAAAATTGGATCATTCCGAAGTGGCACACTTGATGGAGGAAGGTGTTGCTCTCAATTCCACAGCGTTTTTGGACTTTAGCGACAAAAAGAAGGTGAAAGTCATTGGCAATCCTACGGAAGGTGCCTTGTTGCTTTGGCTTCTTGATAACAATGTCGACTATATCAGAATTCGTGACAATGTAAAGATAGTCAAACAGTTGCCGTTTACGACGAAATACAAGTATATGGCGACTGTGGTGGAAACTGGCTTGGCGGGAGAATATGTCTTGTATGTAAAAGGTGCCCCTGAAATCATTATGAAGCGTTGCACGACTGTTAAAATGCTTGAAGGTGAAAGCGGTATAGAAACAGTTAAGGAGCAGGTGAATAACAGGTTGCTGGAGTATCAAGGCAAGGCTATGCGTACTTTGGGATTTGCTTACAAATACATCACGGAACAAGATCTGGAAACAGTTTTTGTGTCCAGCAAGTTGCAAGTGGAAGACCTGTGTTTCTTAGGCATTGTGGGCATTATCGATCCGATTCGCGATGATGTGTCCGATTCCATTCACGACTGCGTCGATGCTGGCATCGGCATCAAGATTGTGACAGGCGATACCCCAGGCACTGCAAAGGAAATCGGTCGTCAAGTGGGATTGTGGACAGATGACGACGACCCTGAGCGACAAATGATTACTGGTAAGGAATTCAATCTGTTGACCGATGAAGAACTTCGTGATCGTGTTGGCGACCTGAAAATCATGTCGCGGGCAAGGCCTTCCGATAAGGAACGCCTTGTGCGTTTGTTGCAGGAAAGGGGAGAAGTGGTAGCCGTGACGGGCGATGGCACCAACGACGCACCCGCCTTGAACAAGGCTCAAATTGGTCTTTCGATGGGCGATGGCACCTCTGTGGCCAAGGAAGCCAGCGACATCACCATTTTGGACAACTCGTTCAAGAGCATAGCCCGTGCGGTGATGTGGGGACGTTCGCTTTACCTTAACATTCAGCGTTTTATCTTGTTCCAAATGACCATCAACGTGGCGGCTTGCCTTATTGTTTTGCTTGGTGCCGTGATGGGAACGGATTCGCCACTCACCGTGACCCAGATGCTTTGGATCAACCTTATCATGGATACTTTTGCTGCTATGGCTTTGGCTTCCTTGCCTCCCGACAAAAGTGTCTTGAAGGACAAACCCCGCTCGCGCACTGCCTTCATTATCACCAAAGACATGGGACGGCGCATCTTTGGTGTGGGCTTGCTGTTTGTTGCAGTTTTGTTCGGATTTATTCAGTATTTTATGCACTTTGGTGTCGATTCCTTGTCCGAGTTTTCATTCCGTGACTATTTCTCCAGCTATTTCAATTTCCATCATGTGGGAGGCAATTTCACGCCTAAGGAGTTGTCCTTGCTCTTTACCATCTTCGTGTTTATGCAGTTTTGGAACATCTTCAACGCCAAAGCCTATCATACCATAGATTCCGCGTTTAAATCCTTGTTCGACAAGGACATTAGACGTGGTTTCGGCCTCACCGTATTAATAATCGCTCTTGGTCAGGTGCTCATCATTACCTTCGGCGGTGAAATGTTCAGTGTGGTGCCTTTGCCTTTCGACGAATGGGTGCGCATCATCATCGGAACTTCGCTGATTTTATGGCTTGGCGAAATTGAACGATGGGTGCATAGGGCGAAAAAAGCCAAAAAGAATTGAAAGTCTTGCTTTTGTGAATTAAAAAGTATTATCTTTGCCGCTCCAAATCAAATAGGAGAAAAGATGAATAAACATTTGATAATTATCACGTTGGCTTTTTTGATGGGTTTGTTTTTTGCTTCATGCAGCCATCCTTCGATTGAGGGAACCTGGGTGGAACCCGCCGCTGAAGGCAGTCTTCTTGGCGAGGTGGGATTCACTTTGCTGGAAAATGGCGAAGTGGTGTCTATCAACACTGGCTTTAGGGAATACAAGACTTGGGAGAAGGATGGCGACAAGCTGATTCTCAATGGTGTAACTAACGGAACGGTACAGAGCAGCTTCTCCGACACCAACACCATCATTTCGCTTGACGAAAAACAGTTGGTCATCGGTCAGGATGGTTATTCGGTGACCTATCAGAGAAAATAAAGTTGATTCAAAATTCAATATTTAAAATTTAGAATGTGCAAAGCGTCACAAAATCATTAAATTTTGAATCTTTGAATCTTTAAATTTTGAGTCTTTAAATATTTAAATATAATGAGTAAATTAGCAGTCGTCGCTTTCGGAGGCAATGCCTTGTTGAGAAGCGGTCAAAAAGGAACATGCCAGGAACAGATGCAGAATGTGGCTGACACTTGCCAGTCGTTGCTGCCTTTCCTGAAACAGGGTTATAATTTGGTCATCGGCCACGGCAACGGTCCTCAAGTGGGCAATGTGTTGTTGCAGAATGAGGCTGGCTCGCAGATGTTCGGTCTGCCGGCCATGCCGATGGATGTGTGTGGTGCCGAGACCCAAGGTCAAATCGGTTATATGATTGAGATGGGTCTTGAAAAAGTGATGGTGAAGGAAAACATCGACCGTAATGTGGTCACTTTCGTGACTCAGGTGCTCGTCGACAAGGACGACCCGATGTTCAAGAATCCTACCAAGCCTGTGGGGCCTTATTATACTGAAGAAGAAGCCGAGGCATACGCCAAGGAGACCGGTGCGGTCTATAAAGCTGACCCGAAGGGCAAAGGCTGGCGTAAGGTGGTGGCATCGCCAAAACCTATTGACATTCAAAATATTAAGTTGGTCAAGCGTTTGGCCGAAGAAGGCAATATCGTTATCACAGTGGGTGGTGGCGGTATCCCTGTCATCTTGAAAGATGGCGTTCATGTGGGTGTTGAGGCGGTCATCGACAAAGACTTGGCTTCTGCTATGACAGCTATCAAAATTGGTGCTGACGAGTTCTACATCCTCACCGACGTGCCGAAGGTGTACATCAACTTCCGCAAGAAAAACGAGAAGGCTCTCGATACCATCACTGTGGATGAGGCCAAGCAGTATCTGGAGGCCGGTCATTTCACCGAGGGTAGTATGGCTCCTAAGATTAGGGCTGCTATCTTGTTCGTGGAAGCCACTGGTCACGAGGCCATCATCACCGAAGCCACCAAGCTTGGTGATCCGACCTGCGGAACGAGAATCGTCAAATAAAGCAAAATTTGTTTTTGTTTCATATTGGACTGCGGAGTATAGGCTTCGCAGTCTTTTTATTGGGTATAAGCCACACTCCAGGCATAGCGTTTTTCGCGGTTGAGGTGCGTTTCCAATCGATAGCCTTCTCCGTCAAGCACATGGTGCAGGTCGTCGATGATGCCTGTGCCGCGTAGTTTCACTACAGCTTCTTTTTTTGTCCAAAATTGGGTGAAAGCCTCCACAGGGTCGGAGGAGGTGCGAATCCATTCGGCCTCGGTGGGACTCATCGTTTTGCGGACGAGGGCGATGTTGTCTTTGCGGAAACTCTCAATGTCGATGCCGACAGGGAGGAAATCGACCACCACGGCAATGCCGTTCTTGCAGTGGCTGAGGTTGAAATGCACCTTGGGATGGTAGGTCAAAAAAGGCTTGCCATGCTCGTTGTAACCCATTTTCAAATCAGTGATTCCCAAAGGTTTCAGCAACTCTTTCAGCATCAACCACGACTTCAGGCAAGCGAATTGCCCAAACAGATGCTTGTAGCGCAAAGCTTCGTTGCGGCGTTGCTCGTCAACTAGAGGTAACATCCGATTCACTTCTAATTCGTTGACTTTGGACATGTCGTCAAAAATAGAGACCATAATACAAATTTTGAATGCAAAGTTACGCATTCTTCTAATTATTCAAGTGTAGTTTGTTTTTCGTTGATAAAATCTCCTTGTTGGTTCGTAAAATAGCTATGTGTTTGGATAAAATATTAAGCTGAAAGGAATAAACCTTACTTTCGCATCAATTTTCGAGATATGGATAAGAAATCAAACAAAAGGAAAACCGTTCAGGCTTATCCTGATATTCCGTCCCGTACTTTCGACTTGTTGCCGAGGTTTGTGGAGAAGTTCGGCAAAAAGAAAGTGATGTTCGCCAGCAAGGTCGACGGGTCTTGGAAGAAATACATCAGCCGTGACTTTGTGAAGATGACCGATGTAATCAGCCAGGGACTGATAGGTCTGGGCGTTGGTAGGGGCGACCGCGTGTTGGTGATTTCCAACAACTGTCCCCAGTGGAATATGGTGGATTTTGCCGTTCAGCAGATTGGTGCCATTCTGGTGCCCATCTATCCAACAGCACGTCAGAGCGATTACGAGCACATTCTCAACCACGCTGACCCCAAGGTGGTTTTTGTCGAAGGCTCTCTTATCCATAACAAAGTGAAAATCGTTCTTGACAAGATGCCAGTGCGCCCCAAAGAGTTTGCTTTCAATCCCGTTGAAGGGATGATGACTTTGCGCGGACTGATGGTCTCTGTCAAAATTGACAAGAAAAGCCTTGCCAAATTACAGGCCCACAAGGATGCCGTCAATCCCGATGATGTAGCCACTATCATCTATACTTCAGGCACCTTGGGAACTCCGAAAGGCGTGATGCTTACGCACTACAACCTTATGAGTTGCGTGGCTCATTACGGCCCTCATTATCCTGTGCCGAGTTCGCACAAGGTGGTGAGTTTCTTGCCTTTGTCGCATATTTATGAGCGCTCGGTGCTATACACTCATCTCTATCTCGGCAATTCCACCTATTATGTGGAGAACTTCGGTACCATTATGCGCGACATTGCCGACGTGAAACCTGAACATTTTACCACCGTGCCACGTGTCATTGAGAAAGTGTATAATGGCATCGTTCGCAAGGGCGACAAGTTGAAAGGCATAAAAAAACGCATCTTTTTATGGGCTTTCAAGTTGGCCGAGCGTTATGATGAGACGGAAAAGAAACCCCAAAGGGCTTATCGATTCAAATTGTATTGGGCTAATAGATTGGTTTTTAAGGAAGTTAGGAAGGCCTTTGGCGGACGCTTGGAGTTTATTATTTCTGGTGGTGCCAGTTTGCAACCCCGTTTGGTTCGCCTCTTCGCCGCTATGGACATCCCGATTATCGAAGGTTATGGCCTAACAGAGACTTCGCCCGTGATTGCCACCAACAGCTTGGCTCTGGGCATTATTAAAGCGGGAACGGTGGGCGTGCCTTGCGAAAGTGTGCAATTCAAGATTGACCCTGAGTCGGGCGAGATTCTCGTTAAAGGCTCTGCGGTGATGAAAGGTTATTACAAGGATGAGGAGCAGACCAAAATCGCTATCGATGAAGAGGGTTATTTCCACACGGGCGATATTGGCGAGTTTGATGAGGATGGTCTGCTTAAGATTACGGGCCGCATGAAGGAAATCTTTAAGGACTCGATGGGTAAGTACATCTCTCCCGCATTGATAGAGAACCGTTTTATGGAATCGCCATTCATCAACAGCATTATGGTGGTTGGCGAAAACCAGAAGTTTGCTGCAGCATTGATTGTGCCTAATTTTGAGCACCTTAAGAATTGGTGCGACGAAAATCACATTCCATATTCCACCAATGCGGAAATGATTAAGCTGAAGGCTGTTAACGACCGATTCCGTAAGGAGGTTGACAGCTACAACAAGTTCTTCGGTGACTATGAAAAGATTAAGCGTTTCGAGTTGCTCGACCACGAATGGACTATCGAAGACGGTGAGATGACCCCCAGCCTCAAAATCCGCCGCAAAGCCATCGCAGAACGCTATCAAGGTTTGATTGATGGGATGTTTGCGGAATAACTTAGTTGTGCTCTACCAAGAATTTCAGATCGTCAATTGTCATGGCACGGCTGACGTTGCTGCCTGAAAGTAGCGAGTCGGCTAAATCGCGTTTGGTCTTGTGGAGACGTAGGATTTTCTCTTCGATGGTGTGGCGCGAAATCAGGTGATACACAGTCACATTCTTGTTCTGCCCGATGCGGTAAGCGCGGTCAGTGGCTTGTTGCTCAATGGCGGGATTCCACCACGGGTCCAAGTGGATGACGTAGTTGGCGTTGGTCAGGTTGAGGCCTAATCCGCCGGCTTTCAGGCTGATGAGGAAAACGGGTACCAATCCATGCTGGAAATCGGCCACCATCTTCTCACGCTTGCGGATAGTCGTTGAACCGTCCAAATAGAATATTTTGTCTTTGCCGATACGCTCTTCAATCTGGGTCTTGGCCATACTAAGAAATGAAGTGAACTGGCTGAAAACCAATACGCTGTTTTTGGATTTGATGATTTCTTCTACCAAATCGACAGCGGTTGCGACTTTCGTCGAACCCATTTTCCAGCCTTTTTCGACGAGGCCGATGGAACAGGCTGCTTGGCGCAATTTGGTGATTTGGGCCAAAATGTTAACATCGACTTTGTCCTCTGATTGCAAGGCTTGTTCGGTGGCTTCGCGGAGGGTCTCGTAGGCAGTGATTTCTGCATCGGTCAGTTGGATGTCACGGGTGATTTCGGTCTTTTCAGGCAGCTCATCCATAACCTCAGCCTTGGTGCGACGAAGCATGAAAGGCGTAATCATACGCTTGAGTTGCAAACGGCGTTCCTCTTCGCCATCTCGTTCGATTGGGATGATGTATTTGTTCATAAAGCTGTCGAATGTGCCGAGTAGCCCTGGATTGAGGAATTGGAATAGGTTCCATAGTTCTGAGAGGTAGTTTTGTATGGGCGTACCCGTGAGAATGATACGGTTTTCCGCCTTGAGTTTCATGGCTGACGATGACATCTTAGTCCCTCGGTTCTTGATGGTGTGGGCCTCATCAAGGCATACGATGTTCCACTGGAGCTTGGTAAGGGCTTCCTCTTCGCGGAGGAGCAGTCCGTAGGTGGTGAGCACCACATCGTAGGCCTTGGCGTTGTCGAGAAGGACATCGCGGTCGGAGGATTCGTTGAGAATCTTGACTTCCAGAGTAGGGGAGAAACGAGCCAATTCGTTGGCCCAGTTAAGTATGACTGAGGCTGGGCAAACCACCAATGATGGCCCTTTGGCAGCCTTGTGGAGCAGGAATGCAATGGTTTGCACGGTCTTGCCTAACCCCATATCGTCAGCGAGGCAGGCACCCGCGCCCCATTCCGACAACCTTACTATCCACTTGAAACCTTCACTCTGATAGTCACGCAGTTCGGCTTGCAATGCGCTTGGGATGGCAATTTTCATCTTGGCGGCTTTCTCGATTTTCTTGACGAGGTTGTCTATGCCTTTGTCGGCTTTGAGGCTACCATCGGTGTTGTGGACGATTTCAGCCAAGGCTCCCACCTGATAGAAGGGGATGTGTAACTTACCGTGGCTCTGTTGGGCAAGGTCTTCCAACCGGCGCAGGTATTTGGCCAATTGCTCGGTGAGGGCGATATAGTCGGTTTCGTTCAGCTTGACGAAACGCTCGTGGTAAATGCCCTGCGAAATCAGGTTGAGGAAATTGAGGGCCGATATGTTGTTGTCTCCTATCGTGATGTTGCCTTCCACCTCGAACCAGTTTTCCTTTGAAACGAGGTTGATGTTAATCATGTCTTTGTTCAGTTTGGCTTTCAGGTTTAGCTTCTTGCCTTCGGGCCACTCCATCTCAAAGCGGTCGGAATGGTCACTCACGAATTCGAGCAGTCCGAGCAGGCTTTCTGGCTCCATTTCGGACTGGTTCACGGAAACCGAGGTGAGCAATTCGTCTTGTATAAAACCTTTGATTTCCATTAGGTTGGCTTTTTCTGCCTCAAGGTTGCGCGACACTTGGAATCGTTCGCCATCAGCTTCGTCGAATACCGTTTCTTGTCCCATACCAGGCATAAGATGAAGCTTGCCGCCATCGAGTGGGTGTGCGAGGATGCTTACTATGAAGGTCTCTTTGTCGGGCACAACTCGCAGGAGCAGGCGCGTAAGGCCTTCCTTTTTTTGCAATGAGGAACCGCCTTCTAACAGGTCCGAGTGGATTTCGACTTTGTCGGAAATCTGTTCGATGAATTGGAGAAGTTTGGCTTCGGCTTGTTTGGGAAATGTCCCCAAATTGATTAATGTTTCGATGATTTTCCGCTCGAAGTCGGTGAGTCTGAACACGGTGAAGTGGGTCTTGCTATCGCGGCGGATGAGGGTGGAATTCACTTTTTCGCGAACGAATTCGTCTTTTTCGGGCACATTAGTCTTGACCACGAAGCAGTTTTTCGCTTTCTCAATGGCGATGAAAGGTTTTTCCTCGACGATTTCCACGGGTTGCCGGCCTTTTGTGCTGTTGATGAACACGCGGTCGGAGCCAATGAGTTGGGGAATGGCATAGCGCCCATAGATGGAGTAATAGCTATAAGAACGCGAAGCGGAGGCAATTTTCTTGTCGGTTTCGTCCATGCTATCCAGCTCCTGACGCATGAACTTGTCGGTTGAGATGCGTGTCCCGACGCTCCATGCGCCACTTTTAAGTTGGTGTTGTTCAAGTGGCTCCATCGACTCATAATCGCTTATGATATAGATGATTCGTGTGTCACGTTGGGCCGGGCTGTTGGACTTTTCTTTGGAAATGGCAACTTGTGCGGTAAGGTTTTCGATTACGCTTTCCCAATGCTCTTTCCTATGGATCGAAAACAAGATGGGTTTGCCGCCCAAACGGTCTTCAAGTTGCTGGCGATCAGTAGTTTCAAAATATGGCGAAAGTTCGTGGCGTAGCAAGGCACATCTTGGGTCGGTTGTGGTTTTGAAAAGTCCTTTCTTGACCTCGTCAGCTAGGCCAAAATACTGTGTCAGCAGGGCGGCAAGGTGCTTAGAAATGGTGAGCGCACGGAACGACGAAAGACAATATTCGATATCGCTTTTGAGCCGTTTGTCGTCTTCCGTGTTGATGATTTGTTTGACGATGATGCGGCAAGGGTAGTAGTCGGCACTGTCGGTCACGGACTTGTTGAGGAACTGATTGGCTTTCTTGAAGGTAGTGGGTGTGTTGGCCTTGGCGTAGTAGAGGATGAGGAAAAAGTCGAGCAAAGGATTCTCGTAAATATTTTTGTTTTCGGTGGTCTTGTTGCGCAGCTTCAGCGAGGCTTCGAACAACTTTCCGGCAGCGTCCAATTGGCCACGATAGAGCGATTGGATGGCATCGATGCATAATGTCCAATAACTTGGCTCTTTCGACTTCCAAACGGGCTTTGTACCTTCAAAAAGGAATCGGTAGGCTGTTAAAAGGTCTGAAAGATGGTCCTTTGTTTTAGGCTCATTAGTACCATAATATACAATGACGTCTTGTAGGTTGGCCAACTGTTTTTCGTCCCAAACCTCATGGAGAAGCATGTTGTCAAGTCGGTCGTGCACCATCTGCTCCATCTGTTGTGGATTGAGGCTTGCAAAGGCGGGGAAGAACACCTTGTGGCCGAAAAGCGGCTCCAAATAAGGGATGAAGCTTAGTGTCCATCCGGGAAACAGGCGTATGTTGGAAATGAGTTTGGGGTCTTGGGTGTGGATGGCCTTGGCCACACGCCAAAGGAATTCGTGGATTTTTGACGGCTGGGTATAGAGTTTTTCGAGATAGGCAACCTGTTCGGGATGGCTTTCCAGAAGCCGCAGTGCGATGGCAAAGTAGTATTGAGGATGGGTGCTTCCGAATGGGTTCCAGTAGCGTGAGCCTAACGTAATGAAGCCTAGGTGGTTCAGCCTTTTCGTGATGTCACGAACATCTTGCAATTTGATTCCTTGCTGTCTGCAAATGAATTCCATCGTGCGTTCTTCAAGGACAGAGTCAAGGTAGGTGATGAGGCCGAGGATGAAAAACTCTTCTTCGTTGAGTTTAGCTGGCAGGGGCAAAAGACTTTCCAAGTTGGACATGTGGTTTGGTGTTGGTGAATGGCGTTCCTGATGTAGGATGGCAAAGGTAAGATTTTTCTAGCAAACATACGATTTGGAGGTGAAAAAATGTCGTTTTGAAGCCATCGTCGCCACCCTCCCATTTTGGATGTTTGAGCTTGTATGTTTTTTTGTTTGTGAAAAAGATTGTTGAAGCCGTATGCATAGACTTGTTTTTCTTTTTTGAGGTTTCAAGTTTAGTTTGTAATTTTGCAGACCAAATTTGATACCCTATGGAATCCTTACCTGCACTATTCTCCGATCTTGCCTTAATACTTGTTACGGCAGGCATTACAACGGTGATTTTCAAGTGGTTGAAGCAGCCTGTTGTGTTGGGCTATATTATAGCCGGTTTTCTCATTGGTCCAAATTTTGAATGGTTTCCCGTCATCAATGACCATACGAGCGTGGAGACTTGGAGTGAGATTGGTATGGTGTTTATGTTGTTTGGTATTGGCTTGGAGTTCAGTTTCAAGAAGCTGAAGAAGGTGGGAGGGACGGTAGGCATCACCGCGTTGACTGAGTTGGTGACGATGTGTTTGGTGGGTTTCTTCCTTGGAAAAGCTTTGGGCTGGTCTCAGATGGACAGCATCTTCCTTGGTGCCATGTTGTCGATTTCTTCAACAACGATTATCGCCAAAGCCTTCGACGACATGAAGTTGCACCGTGAGAAATTCAGCGGCAATGTCATCGGCGAGTTGGTGGTGGAAGACCTTGAAGCTGTATTGCTGATGGTGATTCTCTCAACACTGGCTGTGAGTAAGACCTTTGATGGTATGCAGCTGGTTTCTAGTATGTTGAAGCTTGGTTTCTTTTTATTGGTATGGTTCATAGGTGGCATTTTCATCGTTCCGACTGTTTTGAGATGGGCACGCAAGTTTATGTCGGAGGAAACACTGACAGTGTTTTCGGTGGGACTTTGTTTCTTGATGGTCGTGTTGGCCAATTTGGCTGGGTTCTCTTCTGCTTTGGGTGCCTTTATTATGGGTTCCATCTTGGCCGAAACGTTAGAGGCTGAGATGATTCATAAGGTCACGACTCCGATTAAGAACTTGTTTGGCGCGGTGTTCTTCGTTTCGGTAGGTATGCTGGTCGATCCGAAGATTCTGGTGGATTATTGGTGGCAGATTCTAGTGGTGACATTGGTGCTGCTGCTATTCAAGCCTTTGAGCAATGTGGTTGGCCGGTTGATTGCCGGATTGGGACTGAAACAGGCCATCCAAGGTGGTTTTTGCTTTAGTCAGATCGGTGAGTTTTCCTTTATCATCGCATCATTGGGCCTCAGTTATGGGGTCATCGACGAGTTTCTCTATCCTATCATCGTATCGGTGTCCATTATAACCACATTCCTCACTCCTTATGCCATCAAGGCGGCAATACCGACTTATCAATGGGTGAGCGGTCATATGTCGGAACAGTGGCTAAATCATTTTGAGAACAGGGACACTGGTATCAAGGTGAAGAGTGGCGAAAAAGTGAGTATGGCCAGCTTCATTGGCCGGCAGTTCAAGCATATTGTCATCTATATCGCCATCGTCGTAGCTATGCTGTTTATCTGTTTTTGGATAGGTTCATTCATTATTGAATATGTTCCAAACGTGTGGGGCAATGCTATTAGTGTCGCGATTACTATGGTTTTGGTGTCGCCGTTCCTTTGGGCTATAGGTTTCAGGCACACTTTAGTCAAGACCACGCATAAGTTGATGGAAAACAGCCGTTTCAACAAGACTTTTATTCTTTCGATTTTCATTCTTCGTTTCATTATCGTATGGGTGGTTGCTACTTCGGTCTTGCGTCATTTCTTCAATGAGGCATTTTGGCAGCATTTGGGTGTAGGTGTTTCATACGGTCGATGGATCAATGTGGCTATGGCTTTGGGTTATACCATCCTGTTGCGTGTGGTGAGCCCGGCGATGAACTTCTACAAGCGCATTGAGGACAGTTTCCTTGACAACCTCAATAAGCGGCAATCGTCACAGGTGTTTGCCATCCCTGAGATTTTGCAGGAGAACTGCCACTTGCAGAAGATGACGCTGAGCCCTGATAGCCCTTATTCTGGACAACTCATCAAAGAGACAGATTTCCGAGACAATTATAATGTAAGTGTGGTGAGTGTGGAGCGCGGCAAACAGCTTTACGAGTTGCCCAAGTCTGACTTCCATCTGTTCCCATTCGACAAAATCACTTTTGTTGGCCATGAGGACCATCTGCGGTTGTTGTTGCCGAGGGTAGAGTTGTTCGATGAGCAACTGATTCAGGAGCACGAGGAAAGCGAGGTGGATTTGTACAAGGTGGAGGTGCGACCCAACAGCCCCTATGTCGGTGTGGCATTGATGGATTCTGGTTTGGCGGAAAATTTTGAAACGATGATTATTGCCATCGAACGCGATGGACAGTTCATCCTGAACCCGTCTGCACGCATTACTTTCCAGCCTGCAGATTTGGTGTGGTTTGTAGCACAAAAGGAAAAGGCTGAGATATTGATGAAATATAATCCGGAGACGATTCAAAACACCTAAATCGATTATCAGCAGGCTGATACACAGGTCTGCCCCAACACTAAACACAAAATTCTCAACTCTCAACTCTAAACTCTCAACTCTAAACTAAAAATGATTGTCTGCATCGCCGAAAAGCCAGATGTTGCCCGTGGCATTGCCAAAGTGTTGGGAGCCAATACCAAACATGAAGGTTATATGGAAGGTAATGGCTACCAGGTGACTTGGACTTTCGGCCATCTTTGCACTTTGAAGGAACCGCACGACTACACCGACCAGTGGAAGACGTGGGCCTTGAGTCGATTGCCGATGATTCCGCAACGCTTTGGCATTAAGCTGATTGCCGACAAAGGATATGAGAAGCAGTTCAAAATCATTGAGTCATTGTTCCAGAAAGCCGACGAAATCGTGAACTGCGGTGATGCTGGGCAAGAGGGTGAACTTATCCAGCGTTGGGTGATGCAAAAGGCTGCCGTGCATTGTCCTGTGAAGCGGCTATGGATTAACTCGTTGACAGAAGAGGCCATCAGTGAGGGCTTCAAGAACTTGAAGGATCAGTCTGAGTATCAGCCACTTTATGAGGCTGGACTTTCCCGTGCTATCGGTGATTGGTTGTTGGGTATGAACGCCACACGTCTATATACCTTGAAATACGGACAAAACCGACAAGTGCTGTCCATCGGACGAGTGCAGACACCCACCTTGGCCTTGATTGTCAACCGCTACCACGAAATCGTGAATTTCAAGCCTGAGCAGTACTGGGTGCTTTCTACGGTATATCGCGACACACTTTTCAATTTAATGGTTGCCGATAATGTGGACGACTCGGAAACCACCGATAAGTATCGCAACCGCATTAAAAACGAGGAGGAGGGCCGAAAGGCATTGGAGTCGATTAGAGGCAAGGAGTTTGAGGTGACTGGAGTGCAAAAGAAAAACGGCACTGAGGCCCCGCCGAGGTTGTACGACTTGACTTCCTTGCAGGTGGAATGCAACAAGAAATATAACATGTCGGCAGACCAAACCTTGCAGACCATACAAAGCCTCTACGAGAAGAAATACACCACCTATCCGCGCGTCGACACCACCTATCTGAGTGATGATATCTATCCCAAGTGCCCCGACATCTTGTCGAAACTGACCAACTATGCCGAATACACCGCGCCTTTGGCGGGCAAGAAGTTGCCCAAGAGCAAGAAAGTGTTCGACAACAGCAAGGTCACCGACCACCATGCCATCATCCCGACGGGCGTGGTTCCGACGGGGTTGAGTTTTGCCGAGCAGCAGGTCTACGACGAGGTCTGCCGCCATTTCATCGCGGTCTTTTACCCCGATTGCAAGTTTGCCACGACAACGGTTTTAGGCAAGGTTGAAGAGGTGCAATTTAAGGCCTCCGGTAAGCAGATTTTGGAACCAGGTTGGCGTGTGGTCATCAAGCCTGTGAAACAGGATGAGGAGAAGAAAGAAGGGCAGGAGGACGAAGAGAAGACCTTGCCTATCTTCACTATAGGCGAACACGGGCCGCACCAACCACAGCTGGCCGAGAAGTGGACTTCACCACCAAAGCCATACACCGAGGCCACACTGCTTCGTGCCATGGAGACGGCAGGCAAACTCGTTGAGGACGAATCCTTGCGCGAAGTGATGAAAGAGAACGGCATCGGACGGCCTTCCACACGGGCGGCCATCATTGAAACATTGTTCAAACGCAACTATATCAAGAAGGTGCGCAAAAGCTTGGAGCCCACACCAACGGGTATCGAACTTATCGGCCTCATCCATGAGGACCTTCTGAAGAGTGCCGAGTTGACGGGTATCTGGGAAAAGAAACTACGTGAGATAGAACAGCACAAATACGAGGCAAAACAGTTCCTCGATGAGCTAAAACAGATGGTGACCGAAATCGTCACCACGGTAATGTTGGACAACAGCAACCGTCGCGTGGCTGTGGTGGAGGAGCCGAAGAAAGTGGCACCTAAGAAAAACACGACCTCAAAAGCTAAGAAAGCTGCGGAAGGCATAGATTCCAGCCAACGTGCAAACCCACGCGGGAATGACATGCCTTCCGAACAGAAAAAGCCTTCAGAAGGCATGTCATTCCAGCATAAGGCAGTGGGAGAGCGGGAATCTATGCCTTCTGATACAAATCCTGATGCCATCATCGGCCAGCCTTGCCCGCTCTGTGGCAAAGGACATATAATAAAAGGTAAGACCGCTTATGGCTGTTCCGAATGGCGGAATGGTTGCGGTTGGCGGAAGACATTTTGACCCACTCCCAACCGAACAACTGTCAACTGAAAACTGTTAACTGATTTCCAGCGTCTTCTTGCAAATCTCAATCTCCTCAGGGTCGCCGGTGTATTTGCCGAGGTCGTCGCTGAGCTTGACCACTTTCTTCCATGTACGTTTCTCGGTGATCTTTGCTGCCGTGAGTTTTACCACGATGTTCATGGCTTTCACGTTGTCGATATCGCAGGTGAGGTGGGTGCCGATGCCGAACGAGTCTTGCATCCTGCCGTTGACAGCCTCATGGATGGCGATGGCCTCGTCCACATTCAAGCCGTTGCTGAAGATGATGGACTTCTGGGCTGGGTCGACGCCGAGTTCCTTGTATTTGGCGATGATTTCCTCCAACGCTTCATAATTGTCGCCGCTATCGACACGCAGGCCGTCGAACAACTTGGCGTGCAGCTGAGTGAAGTTCTGGAAGAAGGCCTTGCGCGTGTAGGTGTCGTAGAGGAATACACCCAAGCTGCCGGCATACACCTCCTGCCAGTAGTCCATTGCGAGGTAGTTGGCCTCGTTATAGCCATAGAGCGAGCAAGTCTCGATGAATTGGTGGCTCATGGTGCCGATGGGAGTGAGGTCGTACTTCATGGCCAACAGCACGTTGGAGGTACCCACGAAACAGCTTTTGGTGAATTGCTTTTGTGCCTCTATGAAGCTGCGGATGACGAGGTCCTGATGCTCGAAGGAAAAACGACGGCGTGTGCCGAAGTCGCTGAACTTCACGCCATTTCCGATAAGGCGGATGCCTTTGGCGTATGACTTTTGGTATTCCTTCTCGGCATCGTAGTGTTCAAACTCGCCATTCATCTCGTGCATCATCTCGGAGACGGTGGCTAGGATGGGCATCTCCCAAAAAACGGTGCGCCACAGCAGACCTGTCACTTGAATGTGCAGATGTCCTTCCTCGTCTTGGCTCACCTCGACTTCGGAGGGCCGCATATGAAAGCCTTTCAGGAAGGTAAAGAACCACAGCGGGAAATAGTAGCATTTCCGCTTCATGAAACGCACTTCCTCGTCCGTGATTTTGATATTGCCGTAAAGGTCGAACTGCTCGCGCAACTTCTCTGCAAAGCCTTTGGGATAAACCGTGTTGTTTCGGTCTACAAAGGTGTATTGACCCATGGCGCGGGGAAACTTTTGGAGGTAAGCGTAGCACACGCTGAAGGTATAGAGGTCGTTGTCTAACAGGCTGGTGATGATTTGTCGCATGGTGTTTATTGTTGTATGTTGATTGTTTATTCGTTTAATTGTTGGGGTCTAAGCCGTAAGCTACAAGCTGTAAGCCCGCCTTATCAATTGCTCCAAGCTTTATTAGCTTATAGCTTATGGCTTACAGCTTACAGCCTTTATTCCATACTTCTAACTCCACACCCATAACTTATAATTTACTAATTATACTCCTAACTTTATCCGATATATATTTCACTGAATTGGTAGTGTTCTCAAGCACTTGCACTAGGTCTTTACGCTTGATGATTTCGGTGAGGCTGTAATTCTGCTGAAACAGTTTGCTGATGTAGCTGCCGTAGAGCACGTCGTTCTCGTTCTCCAAGGTCTTGATTTCTTGGCAGAGACGGGCGATTTCTTTGCGTTTGTCCAACATCTGCGGCATATCGACGATGATGTTGTTGAGGTTTTCGGCGGCGAACATGATATTGTCCGCCATGGTGGTAAGGTCTTCATCCACAGCGAGGAAACGGCGGGTGAAGATGATGTTAGCCGAGTCGTCAATGCGGTCGAGGAAGGTGTCCATCATCTCTGCAAGTTCATGCACGTCGTCGCGGTCGAAAGGGGTGAGTACGGTGGCAAAGAGCTGGCTGTAGAAGTCGTGCAGCACTTGGTCGCCTTCGGTCTCACAGACCTTGATGTCTTTTCTCAATGCTTCGAGCTGGTCGAGATTGGTCTCCAAAAGCATCTGCCTCAAAAGCGTGGCAGCCTTGTCGATGTATGCTGCCTGCTGCTGGTAGAGCGG